>JAERRP010000573.1 GCA_016735415.1 Desulfobacterales bacterium
AGAAAGTTTTGGCCAGGGCAAAATGAAAATCAACAGGGGACGGGGACGTCCATAAAATTATAAAATACTACTCATCCAGCAGTTGAAATCCATTTTTATCAGCAATCTTCCGGCCCCGTTTTACTGAAATACTCACGGCAGGCTGGGTCAATCCCAGCGCCTTTGCCAGTGAAGTTACCGTTATGCCGAGCTCTCTGACCACCCAGTAACAAAACAGGCTTCCGGCCTTTACGTTCTACCTGTTGTAGATTTTTAAATTAAAAAGAACGGAATTTCCAGATTAAATTGAAGAGTTTTGATTATTTTCTGGCTTATTGATAATGAGTGGCTTCGCTCCATCATTTATATGGGTTTTCTTAAGGCATAAGGAGACAGCATCAAAATAAAAAAGGGGGAAGACGGTATTCCTACGGTCTTCCCCCATCGGCATGATGCCGCCTCATCCGGCTATCCCTTGTCGGGTTGCTCCCCAGCATTGCCCGACTCCGTTTCACCGGAATCTTAGAATCTCATTTTTCAATCGGCCCGTTACGAATCATATTTTATTTAAAAGATTTCGGATGCGGCAATGCGGACGTGCTCGGCCTTGACGGATTTTTGGTTATCCATTGCAGCAGCGACCAGAGACCCCCTGGCCAAATTATTCGCCTTTCTGTAAATGCCTCCGGAACCCTGGTGAATGGCGGTTAAGGCCGTATCATCAAACAGCATGTTCTTGATGCCGGCAATTTTCAGGTGATGCAACAGGTACTCTTGCATTTGTTCACGGTCAATGCCGACAAAGTGACTTTTCGCGACCACCCGTGATGCAAGGGGCATGGAACCCGGATACATGAGGCTATCGATAAGATTGGATTGACCAGCAAGGACCAGGGGAAGCCACGGTTTCGAGTCCATTTCGAACTGACAAAGGGTATGCAGTTCAACAAACACCTCCAGGCGTAGCAGGGAGGCTTCGTCCACTACCAGGACGGTGTTTATTTTTTTGCTGACGGATTCCAGGATTTCACGTTTTATCCGGTGGCACATGACGGCCCTGGATATTCCGGTGGCGGTGATTCCCAGTTCCGCCAGTATCAGTCGATACAGTTCAAGAAAGGAACCCGTGGTGGCGGTGACATAAATGATCCTGGACTCGGAGGGATGGAGCCCGTCTACAAGATAACGGACGGCAGTGGACTTGCCGCTTCCGATTTCACCGGTCAGCAGATAAACGGCCCCTAAATCGATCGTATATTCAAAACGATTTTTGGCGGCATTTAATTGCGGGGTTTTAAGGATTTCATCGACGTCTATGTCAATACGAAAGGGTTCCTTTTCAAAGCCGAAGAACAGCTTATAATTTTTCATTTCCATAAATTCCCTCCTTTGTAAGGTTCCCTGGGAATGGATTCCAACTGGGTGTTATGGTTTCGATCCCGCTTTACCCTGCAATTTACATGCAGGTCCACCGATGTTAAAAAGCCGTGGGATTTTTTATTCCAAAAGATCTCAACCTGCTTTGGCGTATGCTCGTGATAGAGCAAAAGGACCCTTTTGCCGATCAGAAGAACGGGTGCTTCAAACAACCTGCCGTCCAGGGTAACGGTCCGATCCCTTGCAACAGTGCGGTTAACTGCCTTTCTAAAATGATCTTTCAAGTCTCGGGGCGCCTGGCGGACGCAGGCTAGTTTTCGGGTAAACCGGTTAAACGGCGTCATGCCGGTGCCGGTGTGCTTGCGCTGGTGATACGCATCGTCGAGCCATTTGTCGAAAGACGCATTGATGGCACCAAGGGATGCGGTGTCCGCAACTGGTAAAAAATCGCTCCGAACACTCCTGAAAAATCTTTCGATCTTGCCTTTCCCCTGGGGCTTGTAGGGTCTGGCATGGATCAGGGCAATGGCCAGCGAGGCGCATGTAAATTCAAGCTTATGAGACCGATAGGCGGCTCCGTTGTCTACATAAAGCTTTCTTGGCAGTCCCCGTTTGACCAGGGCTTTTTCAAAAGCGTCCATGAAAGACGAAAGGTTCTCTGACAAATAAAAGGCGGCAAAGGGAACCAGCCGTGAATGATCGTCTAGAAATGCAATCAGATACGTTTTTCTCTGGGTGCCGTTAACATCAACTTTCGGCCCATGCATGACATCGCTTTGCCAGATATCATTGGGCAATGGTGCTTCAAATTTCCGTCTGTCCTCAGGAACCGGTGTTTTATTCATCAAACCGGTTTGATGGAGCACCCGATACAGGGTGGTAAGCCCTGTCCTTTCGGGAATCAGATGTCGGCGTTTCAAATCGGCCAAAAGCATCTTAACCGGCACATGTGGGCGCTCTTTTCTGGCATTGACAATGTTGGCGATGGTTTCACCGGCAAGTATTCGCGGTTTTCCCCGATCATTTCTTTTACGCGGATAAAGGGACTCGATTTTACCCCCGCTCTTTCGGTATCGTCTGATCCATCGGTAAACCGTGTTTTCACTGATTCGCGTACGGCTGGAATAAGGAATAATCCATTTGCGGGCGCACTTCTCCCGTATTAATTGCCCTTTTTCAACCGAACTCAGGATTGCTCCGCCTATAAATTCGTGGATCACCCCAAATCTGAATACGGCAACCGCCTCATTTTTGTCTTCCGTCATCAAAAACCTCCCTTTTTTGTTTTTTCACACCCATATTCCAATTTGTTGGGTGTGTAAAACGCTCGCTTCGGTAGGTTCTTTAATGATCAGTGGCGTTTCCGGATTATATGCCCCGGCTCACGGGTATTTTCCCCATCTCAATAAGACGGTCAAAAGCACTTAGAAGATCATGGCACAAACCGAAAAAGGCCATTGCTTTTCGCTTCAGGGCTAAACGCCAATGCCGCTGGCGGGATTTTGTGATATTGGGATCCCACTTGCCATGTGAAAGTCGATGATATAGACATGACCGAATCGTGTCGATAGAGGCATGAAAACGGTTAAAATAACCCTTTGGCTTCATTCGAATGACACATGCACAATCCGGACAACGAAAACGGCGCAGGAAAAGACATTCATAAAAATCATCAAAATAGGCCCTTACATAACCATGTCCCCATACCCTGACGGACCCACATCTTGGACATCTATCCGGTTTGATCCAATTAAAATTGCGACCCTGAGTGTAAATATCCTTGAGTTTTGCACAAACAAGAATTATCATTTTTATGGTTTTTGTTGGTCGGACAAACCGACCTTTGGTTCGGGGGGATCGGTCGGCTAACCGTCCCCCTATTTTTTTTAAATAAAAAAAGCCCCCTTGCCGGAGGCTCATTTAATTTGAAAATTTCTTCCTGTTTGTCAACTATTTTGAAAATATCACTGTCGGCTTCACCCTTGTTTCCGGTTTCCTACACTTGTCAAGCAGGAGCAGCAATATCCCCGGCGCTAACAGGGGAGGGCAAGATGGTGTGCCTGTGCCCCATGGGGATCGATCACACCCTACTTTGG
>JAERRP010000183.1 GCA_016735415.1 Desulfobacterales bacterium
GCTTTAAAGCCTATTTGAGGGTCGAGGAATTTGAGAAAGGCTATGGGCCGATTTTCGATTTTAAATACGCGATGCAACCCTTTAGCGTTGCCAGTTGCGGGTAGTCTTCCTCGGGGATTTCCACGTTCAATTGCTCTTGAAGCGCAACGGCGAAGTTCATAAAATCAACTGAATCGAAATCGAACTGGTCACGAAACCGAACGGCGGGATCGAGATTCTCAATATCGGCTTCCGGCGCAATCTTTCCGATAATGTCCAGAGCCACTTTTTTGATTTGATCTTCGGTCAACATTTTTCCCCCGTCGGTTTGCGTTTTTTATTCATAAAATATTTCAATGGTGGATCAGGCATTATTCTACCACCCACACCGTGCAGTTGCGCGCATGGTTGACGATCTTGCTGGATACGCTGCCGAAGAGGAACTCTTCGCTTCGTGAAAGGCCCTGTCTGCCAACCACAATGGTGCTACATTTCGTTTGGTTACGTTCCGCCAGAATGCACTCCGCCAGGGAAGGACAGTAGCGGAGCGTGGAACGGATCGATACATCCTTCGGCTCAAATCCCTCACCGATCAGAATCTTTCGATAGTTCTTAAGCATGGCATCAACCTTTAACTTGTACTGGCCGAGCCATTTGTCTTTTTCAGCAGAGGTGGGAAAGTAATCTTCTTCAGGTTGGCGAATGACGTGCAGAATTAAAACCTTAAAGTCTTTTGTTCCTGCAAGTAATTGACCCACATATGATACCGCCCGGCGGGCGTTTTCCGACTCGTCCACGGCAATCAGGATATTTTTGTTAACGTCCGCTTCATTATTCACACGCGATGTAGTGTCTTTTGCATGAGCCATTGTTCGTCGAGTCCCTTAACTTAATAGGGCAGTTTTAAGGGGAAAACCGATGGATTAAGACCATTTCAGAGGCGAACTTAAGAAATTTTATACGCAATGTCAATTAGTTGCCGTGGCCCGACCCCAGATCAGTACCAGATCAGTACACAATTCTCAGAATAGTTCAATCCGTTCATTGATACATTTTCTGAAACCGATTGGGTCGTTGATGTTTGCTTTATAGACTTCTTGCGAAAAAGGTAAACATATGGTTTTATTGTTCGAGTAGTGGTTTATATATCTGCTTCGCCCATATAGTCAAATAACTCTTGTATTATCAATTTATTGGATCAATGTGTGGTTTCACCCACAATAGCTTCGGCTTGATGATCATCACGATTCCTAAAATCCGTTATAACCAGAAAAATAGCGGGGTGAATGCAGACTCCAGGGCAACCTGATCGGTGGGTACTGACCACCACCCCAATTTTTAGGGATGAGTGTGGCAAGGCTATACAAATTCCAAACCGGTATTTAAATGTACTGGGCATCGATAAAGAAATCTTCAGAACCATGGTGCGTTCAACCCCATCTGCTGAATTATGAAAAAACATGCGCCGGCTTCACCTGGGATAAAATTCGCCATGAGTTGGACGGCCTGCCGGGAGGCCTTGGTCTGAACATTGCCTACGAGGTGGTCGATCGTCACACCAACGGGCCGCGCCGCGATCAGCCGGCCATTAGATGGCTGGGCCAGGGTGGCACGGTTCTGAATTTGACTTACGCTGATCTCAAAGAGCAGACTAACCGGTTTGCCAACGTGCTATCAAAGCTTGGTGTGGACAAAGGCGATCGGGTGTTCACCCTGACAGGTAGGATTCCCGAGCTTTATATCGCCGCCATTGGTGGATGGAAGAAGGTTGCCGTTTTTTGCCCGCTTTTTTCGGCCTTTGGCCCGGAACCCATCTACCAACGATTACACAAAGGCGACGCCAAAGTCCTGGTGACCACTAAGCGGCTGTACCGGCAAAAAGTCGCTGAACTGCGGGAGCGCTTGCCGCAACTAACCCATGTCCTTTTGACGGATGCTGAAAAAAACCTGAGCGACGGTGTCTGGTCGCTACCACAATGCATGGCGCAAGCATCCAGCACGTTTGTGATCCCGCCCACCGATCCGGAAGACATGGCGATTTTGCACTTCACCAGCGGCACCACGGGAATGCCCAAGGGAGCCATCCATGTACACGAAGCTGTCCTTACCCATTATATGACAGGTAAGTTTGTGCTGGATTTCCACCCCGAAGACGTTTTTTGGTGTACGGCGGATCCCGGTTGGGTCACGGGCACCTCTTACGGTATCATTGCGCCCCTGGTCCACGGCATCACCAACATCATCGCAGAGGACGATTTTGACGCCCAGCGCTGGTTCCGCATACTGGAAAAAGAAAAAGTGACCATCTGGTATACGGCGCCCACGGCCATCCGCAGGATGATGCGCTTGGGCATCGAACCGCTCAAACAATACGACCTGTGTCACTTGCGCATCATTCACAGCGTCGGCGAGCCGCTCAACCCCGAAGCTGTCGTATGGGGGCAGCAGGCCCTGGGCTTGCCAATTCATGACAACTGGTGGCAAACCGAAACCGGCGGCATCATGATCGCCAATTTCCCTGCCATCGATATCCGGCCCGGATCCATGGGGCTTGCTTTGCCCGGTGTCGAAGCGGCCATCGTTCGCCGCGTCACCCAAAAAACCGTCGAGGTAGTAAAAGCGCCTGATGTCAAGGGTAATCTGGCGCTCAAGCCCGGCTGGCCCTCCATGTTTCGGGGATATTTGCACGATGACCCGCGATATAAAAACTGTTTTAGGGGCGGCTGGTATATCACCGGCGACGTGGCCCGACGTGACGCCGATGGTTACTTCTGGGTTGTCGGGCGCGCCGACGACATTATCAAGACCTCGGGGCACATGGTGGGTCCGTTCGAAGTCGAGAGTGCGCTGATGGAACATCCGGCGGTGGCCGAGGTCGGCGTTATCGGCAAGCCCCACCCGTTGATCGGGGAGCTGGTTAAGGCCTTCGTAGCGCTCAAACCCGGTTCAACGCCCGATGACAAGCTGCGTCTGGAGCTTATCGGTTTTGCCCGCAAGAAGCTAGGACCGGCAATAGCGCCCAAAGAGATCGCGTTTCAGGACAATCTGCCCAAGAATAAAGCCGGCAAAATCATGCGACGGCTGCTCAAAGCCCGTGAACTTGGAATAGCCGAGGGCGATACATCGACCCTTGATACCACCTTAGATTAGGCAAACCGTTGTTACTTTTTCTACTTCGCGCTCCCTACCACCGATTACATAAAAATATTGGAGTGATGCGATGACTGTCCGCAATCTTAATTTCATGTTCAACCCCTCAGCGGTTGCCCTGGTGGGAGCAAGCCAAAGACCGGGCTCCATAGGAGCTCTGCTTGCTCGGAATTTGGTGAGTGCCGGCTTTAAAGGTGACATTTTTCCTGTTAATCCGAAATACAAAACCATTGAAGGGCTCCCGGCCTATCCCGATGTGGATAGCTTACCCAAACCCCCGGATCTTGTCGTGATCGCCACGCCGCCGGATTCCGTTCCGGGACTGATTGAAGACTGTGGCAGGCGGGGTACCCGATCGGCGGTGGTTATCACGGCCGGATTCAGCGAAGGCGGCAGCGAAAAAGGAGATCGGCTGTGCGCCCAAATGCTC
>JAERRP010000701.1 GCA_016735415.1 Desulfobacterales bacterium
CCTCGCCCCCCACCTGGACCTGCCCGACGGGCATGAGGTACGGCAGGGTTTTGATGCGCCGCACCGCCGTCAACTGCCGCGCCAGCCGATGGGCCAGCCAGATGGGATAGGGCAGCAGGGTCGGGGTGTGATTGCAGGCAAAGCCGAACACGGTCACCTGGTTGCGGGCCGGAATTTTTGAGATTTCCTTGTCGCTCAGTTCCTGCTCGTTGAAGAGATCCTTGTCTTCAACCGGCAGCGCATTGGGCGTCGTCAGGATGCTGCAGATTTTGTCGTTGAAGTCTTCCTGTTCGTAGCCGATGCGCTTGATCACCCTGCGCGCAATCCGCGAGAAATCCATCTTGACCGTGGAGCGAAATCGGGCCGCAATGAAAACGATAGCACTGGAAACTGCGCATTCGGCCCGCACGCGGGCCAGTGGGTCCTGGTTGAGAAAAAAGTCCACGATGGCATCGCTGATCTGATCGCAGAGTTTGTCCGGATGACCTTCGGTAACCGATTCGGAATTAAAGATGAAATTTTTGATCATGGCTTTTGCACTCGGCTGGTTTTGGAAGTTTCGATAACTGACAGCGACAGTAAGGATGAAGCACCAATGATGCCCAGGTCCAGCAGACTCAGGGGGACGACCCCCAGCAGCCGGCGGACGGGCGGGAACCAGATCGTCAGCGCCTGAAGTCCCAGGGAGCCGGCGATGGCGCCATTCAAATACGGATTGGACGGCAGGGACGCGTCCTCAAAAAGACTATGCGCAAGTGATCGGCAGCTGAAGGCGTTTAAAAGCTGCGCAATGGTCAAACTCTGAAACGCCAGCGAAGCGGCCCGTGGCCCGGCACCGTAGCGGGCCAGACCGTAGCCGTAAGCACCAAGCGAACTGGCGGTGATGATCGCCGCATCGGAGGCCATGCGCTTGAAATCGCTTATCGAAAACAGGGCGGCCTGGGAGTCGCGTGGTGGTCGATCCAGAATATCTGGTTCCGGCTCCTCCATGGACAGCGCCAGCCCCGGGAAGATATCGGAGATGATGTTGATCCACAGCAGCTGCATCACGTTCAGTGGAAACCCGATGCCCAGGGTCATGGCCACGGCCATGATCAGGATTTCGCTCAGATTGGTGCCTAGAAAGAACTGAACGGACTTGCGGATGTTCTCGTAGGTGGCCCGGCCATCCTTGATGGCCACCACAAGGGTTTCGAGATTGTCATTCTCAAGTACCACATCGGCCACCTCCCGGGCAATGTCGGTTCCGGTTTGGCCCATGGCAATGCCGAGATCGGAGGCTTTGAGCGCTGGGCAATCGTTGATCCCGTCGCCGGTCATGGCCACCGTTCGGCCGTCGGCCTGGATGGCCTGCACGATACGCAGCTTGTGGGCCGGGCTGACCCTTGAATAGACATGGACCCGCTTGGCAATGGCGGCCAGCAGTTCCGGATCCACGGAGGTCAGTTCGGACGAATCCAGGATTTCAAGTCGGTTTTCACCGGGGATGCCCAGCTGATCCGCGATGGCGAAGGCGGTTGTGCTCTGGTCGCCGGTGATCATCACCGTGTCGATGCCGGCCCGGTGAAGCACTTCGATCAGGGGCTTCACCCCGTCGCGGATTGGATCGGTCATACCGGCCAGACCCAGCCAGACCAGTTGGCCATCCAATTCCCCGGTTTGATCTCCTTCGACTTCGGCATAAGCCATTCCCAAAACCCGCAACGCATTGCAGGACATGGCATCGTTGCGCCGCTCGATTTCGCCACGCTGCAATTGATCGAGTTCATGCCGCTTGCCAGCCTGCATCTGCCAGCGACACATGGCCAGCACCTCTGGCGGGCTGCCTTTGACGTAGTAGCGTTGGCTGCCGTCCGGGCGTTGATGGCAGGAGATCATGTAGTGCTGCTTTTCCGAGCGGTGTTGGATCGAAACCAGGGGGTGATCCCGGCGGCAGGCCCGAATGTCCAGGCCGGCCAGGAGGGCGCCATAGACCAGGGCATTCTCGGTCGAACTGCCGTGCAGTTCGACTTCGCCGTGTTCGGTCGCTCCGTTGATCTTGGTTTCACTGCACAGGCACCCGCAGATCAGAAGCTCATTGAGTTCCGCCACGGACTGAGGATTGATGGGCTGGCGGTCGTTCAGAAATTGCCCTTGGTGGATGGTGATTTCACGCTCGGCTGTGAGGATACGCGTCAGCGTCATGCGGTTGCGGGTAATCGTACCGGTTTTGTCGAGGCAGATGGTTTGGATCGAACCCAGCGTCTCCACGGCCTGCAGGCGGCGGATAAGGACATGATCCTCCTGCAGGCGCCGGATGCCGAGGGCAAAATTGATGGTGGCCGCGGCGGGGAGGCCTTCGGGGACGGCCGAAGCGGCCAGAGAAATGGCCGTGCGCAGCATCTGCATAAAGCCATAGCCGCGCATGAAACCGATCAGAAAAACGAACCCGCAAACCAGACCGCATAAAATGACCAGCTGATCGCCCATAACCCGAAGCTGACGCTCGATGGGGGTCTCGGGTGACTCGGTCTGTTTGCCTAAGTCTGGCTAAAACTCCTCAGGTGAAGTATGCTTGGTCATACCATGATATCACATTGCCTAAGTCTGGCTAAAACTCCCC
>JAERRP010000500.1 GCA_016735415.1 Desulfobacterales bacterium
ATACTGGGTCAGGATGATTTCCCGATCGGCTTTGCTGACCCGCAGCGCGGCCCAAGTGCGGGCGTCAAAAATCGGCAGAACTATCTGCGGCGTAAAGTTCCAGGTACCCGAGTCGGAGCTAAAGAGACCAGAAAGTTCATCGCTTGCGGTTCCCACCGAGGTTGTCAGAGAAATGCGTGGAAATAAAGCAGCCCGGGCCGCGCCGATAAAGGCGTAGGCCCCCTTGAGCCGATGTTCCGCCGCCACAATATCAGGCCGGTTAAGAAGCGCCTCGGAGGACAGGCCCGGAGAAATTTCTCTGGGAGGGGTAACGCTGCTCAGATCCACCGGCAGGAGATCTTCCGGCACCGAAGAGCCGGCCAGAAGGTTCAGGGCGTTTTGATCCTGCGCCGTCAGTTGCGTGAAGCGGGGGACATCTCTTCGAGCCGCATCCACCCGGGTTTGTGCTTGACGTAGATCCAACTCGGTCGCGAGTCCAACTTCATAACGCCGTTTAATTAAATTATAGTCGGCCTGCTGGGCCTCAAGGGTGGACCGGGTCAGTTTGAGGTTGCCCCGATCCGCAGCAAGGGTCAGGTATACCCTGGCAACCTCGCCCACAAGCGCGATCTGTGCGCTGCGGCGAGCCTGCTCCGTGGCCAGGTATTCCTCCAGCGCCCGATCCTTCAGGCTGCGGATACGACCGAAAAAGTCGATCTCCCAGGAAGCAATGCCCAGATTGACGCTGTATTGTTCCATTGTCCTCGGCTCTCCGGGGCGCGTAAGATCGGAGGAACTCCGTTGTTTGCTTCCGCTGCCCACCGCATTGACCGCGGGAAACAGTTCAGCCCGTTGAATGCCGTACAGAGCGCGGGCCCTTTCCACATTTAAGGCAGCAAGTCGCAGATCACGGTTGTTGTTCAAGGCCGTCTCAATAATCTTTTGAAGCTGTTCGTCGGCGAAAAATTCCCGCCACATCAACTCCGGGACTGTCGCTGTTCCGGGCGCCGCCTGAGCGCTCTTGTAGGCCGCCCCCTGTGGCCACTCAGCCGGGATGGGAGCTTTAGGCTGTGTGTATTTCGGCGCCAGGGTGCATCCACTCAGAAGAAGGATGATTCCAACCAGTAGAAACGAAAGTTTTCTATGCATATCATTGATCCCCTGACGAATTTTCATGAATGTGCTTCATCGTTACGCGCTTCCTGTGTTTGCCAAGTGCCCTATAAATCAACACATAAAAGAGCGGCGCAAACAAAGGCACCAGAATGGTGGCGGTAATCATTCCACCCAGCACACCGGTGCCGATGGCCTTTTGCGCTCCTGCCCCGGCGCCGGTCGCAAGGGCAAGGGGCAGGACGCCGAACCCGAAGGCCAGCGAGGTCATGACGATGGGACGCAGTCTTAATTTAGACCCTTCCAGGGTTGCCTCGATCAGACCCATCCCTTCGTCGACCCTGGCCCTGGCAAACTGGACGATCAGGATCGCGTTCTTGGTGGCCAGGCCCATGGTGGTCAGGAGCCCTATCTGGAAATAGACATCATTGGACAGCCCCAACATGCTCGAGGCGATAACGCCGCCGATGACCCCAAGGGGCAGGGTCAGCAGGATCGAGATGGGGATGGGCCAGCTCTCGTACAAGGCGGCCAAACAGAGAAAAATCACGAAAACGGAAAAAGCATATAGCATCGGTGCCTGAGATTTGGCCATCCGTTCCTGGTAGGAAAGCCCTGTCCACTCAAAGCCGATCCCCTGGGGCAACTTCGAGACGATCTCTTCCATGACCTGCATAGCCTCACCGGAACTCCTCCCCGGCGCAGGCTCGCCCCAGATGTTTAGGGACGGAAAGGCGTTGTAGCGCTCCAGATTGGGGGATCCATAGGCCCAGTGTCCGGATGCAAAGGAAGAAAAGGGGACCATCTTGCCCGCGGTGTTGCGCACATAGAGCTTTTCCAGATCACCGGGCAGCATGCGGTAAGGGGCGTCCGCCTGAGCATACACACGTTTGACCCGTCCGTCCTGAATAAAGTTGTTGACATAAGCGCCGCCGAATGCCGCCGCGATGGTGTTGTGGATAGAGGTAATGGGAAGCCCCAGGGCGCCGGCCTTTTCCCACCCCACGTCGATCCGGTATTCAGGCACGTCTTCCATGCCGTTGGGACGGACCCTGACCAATCTCGGGTCCTGGGCGGCCATGCCGAGTAGCTGGTTGCGGGCCGCCATCAAGGCTGAGTGGCCCAGGCCGCCCATGTCCAGCAATTCAAAATCAAACCCCGCAGCATTGCCCAGTTCCATTACCGCCGGCGGCGGGAAGGCGAACACCATAGCGTTGCGGATCTGTGAAAACGCCCGCATGGCCCTGCCGGCCACGGCATGGACCTTCAGATCCGGCCGGTCGCGGAGTTTCCAGTCCTTCATCTTGGCAAATACAATGCCGTTGGTCTGTGTCATTCCGGAAAAGCCCATACCGGCAATCGTCATACAGGATTCCACTGCCTCTCTTTCATTCTCCAGGAAATAGCGCTGAACTTCCTCCAGAACCTTCCCTGTCTGCTCC
>JAERRP010000586.1 GCA_016735415.1 Desulfobacterales bacterium
GGTTAAATTGAGTAGGTTTACACGCCTCGGAGTGCTTGTGCGCCTTCGGCGCACAAATCCTCTAGCCCCGACCAAAACAGTCTAAACAAATAAGCGACTCACCTCAAGGGGTGGGCCGCTTTTTTTGTTGGTGGGTTCTTTAGGTCTGGGAGTGGTTTGTCGGAAAAAACTTGGAACGAGTCGCGTCGCTACTTTCTGAATAATAGTTATCCTCTTCCCAGATGACCTTTGTTTCGGTTTGAACAACCTCTGGGACGGTTTTCAGCCGATAACAGCGCTTCGCCCACAAAATATCTGCCACCCCGCGTGATATAGTCGTCAAAAGGACTAACACCCTCCCTCTTGGAGATGAACATGTCGGAAAACCATTTTACACTGACGGCACCGTGCGCAAATCCCCAAGAGCAAGTTCTTATCCTCTATTGCGCGAATCTACCATCCGAAAACACTCCCTCCCACCAGTCCGAAAGGGCCACCTGAGGCACACCCATCTGATGATGTCGCGCATCCAGGAAGGTTGGCCTGATTTGTGAAAAATTCACACTCCTCATAATTACCAACACATACATAAATACAGTCAAACATTTCTGTTACACTATCATACTTACAGGTCCGGCATTCCGCAGGAGCTCCCTCACCGTCACAACCCCGGCCTCCGCCGCCACCTGGCCCCAGGTGCATAACCTTCTTTTCAGGTCTTTCTTTAGGGGTCGGTACGGGCCAGCGCCAGTGCAACATAAAGCGTTCATCGCCTTTTTGCCATTCCATGACTGAAAACATAGTTCCTTGCACAGCTTTCTGCATACATGATACTGCTGCCCTGTCTTGCCCATTTGGCAAGGTCGAACCTTCCGCTTCGATCAAACTCGGAATCCAGTGCCCTTTTCCATCATTCAAATAGGTATGAAGAAGATCCACCGTTCCCTTCCCCTCAAGCTGATTCCAGCATAATCCAAGCTCAGGGATGACCTGTTTGTGGAAATAATTATTTACGTGAGTCTGTACCCTGACCGTATGTTCGATGGAACTTGTGATTTTCCCTGATTTTACAGCACAGCCACCAAGAACCAGCAACCCGATACCAATAATTGTTCCCTGTACAATTATCGCCCTGACTTTGCATCTGAGAAAAAAGTTCATATCGACCTCCCACAGCCTATTTTCATGATGTATTTCTTGTTGGTGAACTCAACTGTGCGTTTTATGGAGTAGATCCCCCTATCATACTACCTCCCACCAATCCGGAAGGCCCACCGCTGGCACAACTTCCGCGTTCTTGGCAATTCTGATATCCAACGCAAACCTTGATACATTTGCTCCGGGAAGGACGAGGGGGCCCAAGAGCGTTCCAACACTTCGCGCGTGCTCCGTGTCCATCACAGCCCAGACCGATGCCTCCACCTTGACCTAAGAATAATGCTTCCGGTTCCAAATCCTCTTGGGGCAACGGAACAGGCCAGTTCCAGTGCAGGTCATAATGAGATTCATCGCTCTCTAAATCGGAAACCGAAAAGGATGTATTCTGAACGGCTTTTTCCATACACCTGACAGCCATCACTTCTTGACCTTTCGGAAGTGTCGACTCCTCTGCCACCATCCCCTGCGGAATCCAGTTCCCCTTATTATCGTTGACAAAGGTGTAGCCAATAGCCACAGTGCCCTCACCCTCCAAACGATCCCAACAGGTTCTGAGCTTGCCAATGACCTTTTCGTCAAAGTAGTGGTTGATGCGTGTCTGGACCGAAACTGTATGCTCGAATGTTCCTGGGACCCGAGCCGGATTCGTCGCGCAGCCAACAATAGTAGTTCCAATCAAGCAAACAATCAGAAAATGGAAGAGTGCATGGGAAATCTTTACTGTCTTTTTCTGTGGCATAGCCATCACAACCTCCTTTCAAAACAAACGGATTAGCGGAAGGGCTTCGTTCATCAGCAGATGAGGACTGCCCGAGGGGTTAAGTTTACTCTGGATTTTAACAGCAGGGTTTACGGCATCAACCACACTTCCAAACTTCGCTAAAATGTTTTACCCATATTTTTCAACAGAGCTGCTTCAGTATTGTTGAGCGAAGTATGAAATTGTTGAACAACACAACAGGAGGATCGCGTAAGTCTGGTGAGAAAGAGGATTTGTTTCTGAAAATGAATAACCGCTTCGGGGCAGTTGGATTAAGAGAACCAAATATAGGTTGTCCTCACTTATATCCAAATCGATGGGCTTTTTCAAGCAATATTTAGAATTCTTTAAACAGCAGATATATTGAGACTATACCATGATAATTGACCTTGGTAAAACCTGTGACAGCTTGCCAAAACCATCTATTGGGAATCGTGATGATTATTCAGATATGTCCTGGCTATGTCAACTGAATGTGGTATCAGCCAGTGCTATGAATCGAATATGTCAGGTTTTCAATGTCTGCAGAACGTGTTCGAGATAGCAGCTATCATTATTTGAGCCATTCTGCAGACAGTGGTATGATATCACATTGCCAGAGTTAGTTCGGGCGGACGCGCATAAAGAACCGGGGCTTGGCAGGATTCTTTAGAGGTTTTAGTTTGGGTCGGGTGATAAGCCCCTGCTGGGTAAGTGTTTGGTGGACACTCAAGGGTTGGCCTCAATCGAAAAAACCGTCGCAACCACCTCAAAGGAGTGGGCATACACGCCGAATCCGTCAGTGCCGAAATGCACGGCCTTAACCCTTGTGCCATGCGTGTCATGCAGAAAGCTGGGATCGACATTTCCAACCACCGTTTCAAGCTGGTGGATGAGATACCCGATTGAGAATGGAATTATGTCATAATCCTTTGCGGACATACCAACGAAACCGGCCCCCTGTTACCGAAAAAGGCGCATAAAATTCATGTAGGGTTTGACGATTCGGCCATATTGGCCAAAGGGGCACACACAGAAGAGGAGACTTTGACACATTTTCGACAGGTGCGTGACGAAATTCGTGCTTTCGTGGAGGGCCTTCCGAAAATCATCACCGCTATTAGCGCTTAGCCCAATAGCTCAGTGAAGCTTCTATCAGCCAGCAAGAATTCAGGCTTGCTTATAGTATGCATCGCCTCGGCAGGCCGGGCAGTGGGTACCGAAATGATTCGGATAAGATTCCCCACATCCTGGACATACGCTGGTGGGAACTGGCTGGTCGTTTTTCAGCAGCTTTGAAAGCTTAACTTTTTTGAAAGGCAGGCGGTCGCTTTCTGCCCATAGTATTTCAACCGCCATGTCTTCGAAGGGTGGTTTTGGCTTGTTGCCGCGGTTTCTTTCAAACCACTCCTTGATCAAAGGATATCCTCCCAGCAGCGCCGGGTTCAGCCAAACGCGGACGCCGTCCAGCGTCATCCGATCATAAGCCGTCATCGCAAATTTACCCCAGTCAAGAATTTGCAGGAATCCATTTCCCATTGTGCAACCCGTCAGAAGCTGGACGGCGTCCGGCAGACAGACTACTGTTTCGGATACCATGTTAAGGTCAGGAAAGCTCCGGAGATACCGCCTGTGGATGTGAGGACAGCGATGAGAAACGCCACCAGCGGAGGGAACCATAGATAGGTCTCAACGCCTGAGATGACAAAATGATGTTGCAGGAAATCCATTTTTATCTTCTGAGCCCGTCGTTGTTTTAAGTCGAAATCCCAGCACAGGCCATCGGTCTTTGCCCCGCAAGATGGAAGCGCTCCTCAATAAAATCGGCCAGCGTACAAAAATCATCCAGTTCGAAGCAGGGTACCCCCCATTCCAGGGCGGTATTGCTGACGACCGCAATCAGATGGGGGGCACCTTTGCAGGCCGGCTCGGCGTTGGCTTCCGAGCGGTGGATTTCGATTTTGGGATGTGTGCCTCTTTTGAAGCCTTCGGCCAGAACCAGATCCACTTTTGGTAACAGCGGCAACAGTTCTTCCAGACGATGATCGTGATTCACATCCCGCACCATGCCGATTTGATGGGGTGAAACGATCATGGTGACCGTCGCGCCGGCCTGTTTATGCCGCCAGCTATCCTCGCCGGGACGGTCCATCTCAAATCCGTGAGCGTCGTGTTTGATCGTTCCGAGACGCAATCCCCGCCCCGTCGGGTTAATTCACCAATTAGCCGTTCCATCAGGGTCGTTTTGCCTGAACCGGAAAAACCCACGATGGATAAGTAGGGAACCCAAGGGACGGGCTTCACGTTGAGGGGTTTGAGGCGATAGTTATCTGTCTGTCGCATGCCCTATCCTCCAATGGCGTACATACCCCGCTGGCGGTCCGCTTCGCGACTGCTTCGGGCACCGCTGCCCAAATAATGGCAGCGTGGCTTTTGCGCGACAGATTGCCGCAGAATACGGATCAACTCAATAAAGCGCACATGTAAAGGGTTGTCATGGGTCAGTTCGGCCAGCCGTCGAATCTCGTCATCGTTCACGCCCCGCATGACAACCACGTTCAGCTTGATGGGTGCAAACCCAACTCGCTTCGCTTCTTCCAGACCGGCCAGAACGTCGTGCAGCCGGTCAGAACCAGTGATGGCATGAAATCGTTCCGGCCTCAAGGTGTCGAGACTGACGTTAATCCGACGAATGCCGGCCGCAAAAAGGGGCGCGGCCATTTCTTTGAGCCGCACGCCATTGGTGGTCAAGGAAACCTCCTGCAATCCATCGATGGCGGAGAGTTTTTCACAAAAAGAGACAATGCCTTTCCGGACCAAAGGCTCGCCGCCGGTTATGCGTATTTTGCGGATACCGGCGGATACAGCCGCCCGGGCGATCCGGAGTAGTTCTTCATAGGACAGAATCTCGTTGCGCGCCAGGTGGCGGCGTCCTTCAAGCGGTGCGCAATAGGAACACTGAAGGTTGCAGCGGTCGGTAACAGAAAGTCGAAGATAGTCTATGACACGCTTGTGCGAATCGATTAATGTCATGGTATGGCGCTCCCGAAGTCCGCAGCATTCTGTGGATCAACATTGTCCTTCAGTACGCTAATTTCATCTCCGGGGCGAAGGACACCGCCCTGCAAAACCCGAACGAAAATGCCCTCACGCGGCATCACACAATCACCCACGGTTTGGAAAATGGCACAGCGGTTGTGGCATTCTTTTCCGATTTGTGTGACTTCGACAAGAATTGTCTCACCGAGCTTCATGCGGGTGCCGATGGGCAAACCGTAAAGTTCAATACCCTCGGTGGTAATATTTTCCGCGAAATCGCCGGGATTGACATCGATCCCTTCATTACGGATTTTAGAAATGCTTTCCATGGCCAGCATGCTGACCTGGCGATGCCATTTACCGGCATGGGCGTCGCGTTCGATGCCGTAGTCCACCATCATCCGCACCTGATCAACATTCGTCTTCTTGACGCCCTTTTTACGACTGACCGACACGGTTTTAATCCGTCCCTTAACTGCGGTGGCTGTGCTCATCGTTCTTGATCGTCCTTTGCCGGAGTTTTT
>JAERRP010000563.1 GCA_016735415.1 Desulfobacterales bacterium
AAATCCTGGACCAGGTCGGTGCGGATTGGACATACGGCAGCAAGGGCTGGGGCGGCGAGAACTACTGCATGTTCCTGGCCGACGACGACAGCTGGAAAAAAACAGTGGCGACCAGTATCAACCAGGCCCACACGCTGGGGTGCAAGGTCTACCTCAACACCGAATGAGGGCACGTAACTTATGCAGTCCGGGCCGGACTGAAAAAATTCAACATCGCAACGGATCTCGAAATCGCCAGCATCTATCAATATTACGCCCGCTGGATCCGGGAAGGTAAACTCAAAGTCAACAGCGACTGGAACCGGGATTTGAAAGTCAAATTCACGGTACAGGACCCCTGCCAGATCATCCGCAAGAGCTTCGGGGATCCTGTCGCCGACGACCTGCGCTACGTGGTCAAAGCCATCGTGGGGGAAGAAAACTTTATCGACATGTACCCCAATAAATCCAACAATTACTGCTGTGGGGGCGGGGGTGGTTTCCTGCAGTCGGGTTACAACGAAGAACGCCACGCCTATGGCCGTTTGAAACTGGACCAGATCCTGACCACCGAGGCCGATTATTGCATCGCGGCCTGCCACAACTGCCATGCCCAGATTCACGATCTGGCCGAACATTTCGAAGCCCCGTATCATACCGTCCACCTGTGGACGCTGATCTGCCTCTCACTGGGAATTCTGGGAGAAAACGAGCGGGAGTACCTGGGGCCGGACCTGGCCGAAGTCGGACTCTAACAAGGTGCCAAAATGAGAGAAAGGACGAATGCCGTATAGTCATCCTTAATTGAGGCCTGTCTTATGAAACAGGCCCACAGGCGCCGGTGCGCTCAACAGGAAATGCCATGCTTCATCTCGCCCGACAAATAAGAAACAGCCTGGCATCCAAGATTGTCCTCGCGGTGGGCGCGACCCTCCTGGTGGGTATCGCCATCTGGGCCTACTTCAACATCCGCTATCAAAACGAAAAGCTCACCCATAACATCCTGAACGAAACCGCACGCTTAGGCAACACCATCAAGTTGGGCGCGCACTACGCCATGATGACCAACGCCCGGGACGACATCAATCAGATCATCGTCAACATCGGCCGGCAGGAGAGCATCGAAACCATCCGCATTTACAATAAGGCCGGCCAGATCAAATTTTCCAACCGGCAGGATGAAGTGGACCGCACCACCAATATCAAGGCCGAAGCCTGCGATGTCTGCCACCATCAGGACCCGCCCCTGGCCATGCTGGAACCTGAACAGGGCACCCGCTTTTTCACCACTCCGGCCGGCCGGCATGTCATCGGATTTATCACGCCGATCCTCAACGAACCGGGCTGCTCATCGGACGCCTGTCATATCCATCCGCTGGACAAAAAGGTTTTGGGAGCGCTGGATGTGGTGGTTTCCCTGGAACAATCCCGGGCCGAAATGCTGCGCTTCAAGCGCGGGATCATCATGCTGGCCGGATTTGTGTTCCTGGTGGCGTCCGCCATCATCATGATGGCGATGCTGCGATTCGTCAACCGGCCCATCCGGCGCTTGATCGACGAAACCCAACTTATCGCCAAAGGGGATTACAGCACGAAAGTGCCGGTCGACGGCGAGGACGAAATCAACCAGCTGGCGATGGCCGTCAACCGCATGGGCGATGAAATCGCCCGCAGCCAGATGGATCTCCGGCGGCAGCGAAACGAATATCAGAATCTGTTTGAAAACGTCCCCTGTGAAATCGCCGTTCTGGACCGTCAATTCCGCCTGGTAAACTTCAACCGCAAATATGCCGACAAGTTCAATCCGCTCAAGGGCGACTATTGTTTCAAGACGTACAAGGGGCGTGATAAGAAATGCTGGGATTGCCCGGTGCAAAAGACGTTCGAGGGCGCGGGGCCGCAACTGGGTGAAGAAACGGGTTACGATAAAGACGGCAGGCAGGCCCACTGGCTGGTGGCCACCGCCCCCCTGATGGATGACGAAGGCCGGATCACCGGGGCCATGGAAATGAATCTCGATCTGACGGATATGAAAGCCCTTGAAGCCAAATTGAAGAAATCCGAAATAAAATACCGGGTCTTTTTTAACAATATTCCCAACCCGGTTTTCGTCCTGGATGCGTCCAACTTGAACGTTCTCGATTGCAACGCCAGCGTAAAAGCGGTTTACGAGTATGAAAAATCTGATATACTGGACACATCATTTCTCAATTTATTCGTGGACGAGGAAAAACAAGCCTATGCGGCCGCTATTCCCGCGTCAAAGGTCCTGAGCCGGGTCAGGCAGGTCAAAAAATCGGGGACGCCGCTGTTCGTCAACATTCGCATTTCACCCTCCGACTTCGAAAACCATAGGGTTTTCCTCGTTACCACCAGCGATATCACCAAACGTCTCGAAGTCGAACAACAGCTGATTCAGGCCAGCAAAATGGCAACCCTTGGTGAAATGGCCACCGGTGTGGCCCATGAATTGAACCAGCCCTTGTCGGTCATCAAAACGGCCAGCAGTTACCTGATGAAAAAAGTTCGTAACCAGGAGCCTGTCGCCGACGACATCATGTTGACCATGACCGGGGAAATCGACAGCCACATCAACCGGGCCTCCAAAATCATCAACCACATGCGCGAATTCGGGCGCAAGTAGGACATGGATGTCGTGGCGATACAGATCAATGATGTCATCAAAAGGTCCTTCGAAATTTTCAGCCAGCAGTTGAAAGTTCGCGGGATTGACGTCCAATGGGATCTGGCGCCGGACCTGCCGCCCATCGAGGCCGACCCCAGCTGCCTGGAGCAGGTATTCATCAATCTGCTGGTAAATGCCCGCGATGCCATCGAGGCCGCCTGGGAAACGACTCCCGAACCGCTCGAGGCGGAATCCGGCCAGTCGGCCAAACAGATTTTTATCCGCACCCGTTGTCAGGGAGACCGTGTCATCGCCGAGGTGGAAGACAGCGGCAACGGCATCCCCGAAACAATCCGTGAAAAAATTTTCGAGCCGTTTTTAACAACCATGCCATCCTGTCCCCTCTACTCAAAATGAACGGGCCTCCAAAATCATCAACCACATGCGCGAATTCGGGCGCAAGT
>JAERRP010000203.1 GCA_016735415.1 Desulfobacterales bacterium
GTAATCGTCGATACAGCTCTATTGACACTTTACAAGCACAAATAATGACAGACATCTCCAGCACGCCTGGCCGGATAAAGACTATAGTCTGAATGCTCCCTAAACTGTATCATACAAAAATGTATTCATGATACATTGTAGTTCATATTGCTGAACTAAGGCCAGACTTAATTGATTTGTTGTTTCTCTGATCTTTCCCATTTCAGAGGATTGAGAGGAATAAAAATAAAAGAAAAAACTGGCAAAATATTGCATGAAAATGTAAAACGTTTAGAAAAACTACCTATTTTTAAAAAAAAATCTGTTTCCCAGATTTGTCCCAGCTTTTTTAATGATCAATGTATTGGAAGATCTGAGAAACAACAAATTTGTTGAGTCTAGCCTAAGCATGCCAAACTGGTGTCTGACTTCTACACCACATACTTAATAACCTTGCCTATAGCCTGCTTAACCAATTATGTTGTTTGAAGTAAAAACGCCCATAAGTGGCCTCTGATTTATGATTTGCATGTTTGGAAGTGACGCCACCTGATTGGCTCTCACTGTTTAGTGCAAATTGGCTTGTGTTTAGTTTGCTGTGTAGTGCAAATTGGCCTATGTTTTAGTTTGATGTGCATCATGGTTTTTAAAGGAGAATGCTGACAGACAAATGAAGAAATGTCATGATTTTAATCTGAAAAATGTTGCAATTATAATTTCATGCTCCAGGTAAAAAAAAATTGACAAAATGCCAAAAACGGTCAGTGAAATTTGTGTCCAGGTCAGGGAAAGTCAGATTTTTTTATGGGAACGCTGATCAATGTGGGGGCTAAGGTATATATTATTGTGTCCATCTGCATCATTTGTAAACAGATAATTAACTGCTTTGAAGATTTATAATGGCATAACTGATTGTTGAAATAATAGTCCAATTAACATGATTAAAGAAAGTTGATTAAATAATGGAAAACATTTCATTCTTCGGCCATGAATAGAAAAGGAGGAAAAATGTATGCAGCGCTGACTTCTTATTCATAAACATTGCTGTATTATCTTCCAATAGCAACTGTGTTACATAAGATATTGTACTACAATATGATATTCATTCTCTAGCAGCAGCCATATACATGTACTTGTTGAAGCACAGACTGCCACAAATCTTATGTATCATTTCTGTGGAGTCTACCATAATAGATGATAATCAAAATCAATATTTGATACTAGCCACCGAGACCATATTGACCACACCCACTTGGCTGGCCAATTTCATCCACATCTCCACTTCCTACCGTATTCATCCTAATTAGCACCCTCCCTCATAAGCACCCACATCTCCACTTCCTACCGTATTCATCCTAATTAGCATCCTCCCTCATAAGCACCCACATTATTTATAGGGTTGTTTCTGCTGAACATGCCAGTTTGTAACCCTTTGGAAACTTAGGACTTAAACGTTTACCAGTATCCCTGCCTGATCACTTTTTGTGTCTTATACTTGAACCCTTACTGGACTGGAAGGACATATACGTCCCTACTTGGTAAGGGACTGGAAGGACATATATATGTCCCACTATTGTGATGCCATGGTGGCTTCATTGTGACTTCATTTAGAGCGTCGTGAACTTTGTGGTGCAAAAATAATTATTACATTGTGGTCAGGGAGGCATGAGCTCTTGAAGTATGGTGAATAATGAGGAGAATTGGCTACCATGACAAATAAAAGACTGATTTTTTTTTTTTTTAAAGTCCCCAAAAAGGGCTCAGTCCCTGGGACTGATAAAATTGCAAGTCCCCAGTTCCCAGTCTTATTATTTATAATGGTAATTCGGGCGATATCGGCGGATCCCCGCGGGGCGTCGGGACCCAGCTGACACCGCAGGAAATCGCTCAGGCCTGCCGGGACGTTTTTCACACCCCCGGTTTAATGGAGCGAACCCTTCGCTTTTTCCACGCCCTGTCCGTGGTGGCGCTCATCACCGTCACCGCTGCATTGGTCAGGCGTTACCTGCCGCGGATGTCATGGTTCGAAAGCGCCACCGCATCCGGGCTCTATCTGCAAACCGATTTCCTTTTCTTCCTGGCCCTCACCCTGCTGGCGGCCCTGGGCCTGATGATCTATTCGCGCGGGCGCTTCTGGCGTGTCGGTCTGGCCGCCCCCATCGGCAAAACCTGGTGGTTTCTGCTCCCGGTGGTTATCGTGGCCGCGCTGGCCGGTGGCGTGGTGGTGCCCTGGGAAGAGTTAGGGACCCTGAACGTGGCCCTGCAAATCGTTTATGCGGTGATCGTCATTCCGCTGGCCACCGAACTGCTTTTCCGCGGCCTGGCCCACGGCATTCTGGCAGCGGGATCGCGTGTTCAAAGTTGCGCTAACCGGTGGTTTTTCTCCTTCCCCTCGGTGGCCGCCGCCATTATCTACGCCTTTTTCCCGGTGTTCCTGATGCTGTGGCACGACCTGATTCCGCGCCCCGGTCAAATAGCGACGGTCGTTCAGACAATCTTTGCGGCGCTGGCCCTTGGTCTCATGGCCGGCCTGATACGCGAAAGATCCCACAGCCTTTTTCCGGGTATTCTTTTCCAGGCCGTGGCCATGCTGATCCTCATTTTCTTAACGGGCGCCCTCACCTGACCTTCCTCTTTCAAGCGCCGGTTTGACGTTCAAACCGCCTTTGACCCTCCGAAACATCGGGTCGCCGTCATCGCCCTTCAGACAAAGCGTTTCATGATTGCATCCACGACCGTATCCACGTTCTCCGGCCGGATGCCGTAACTTTCCACGGCCTGTTCAGCCCGGCGACGCCGGCTGGGGATCTCCAGATCGGAGAAACGGGCCAGGAGTCCCAGACGGCGACCGGCCTGGAAAATGACCTGCTCCTCAGGCGGAAGGGATAGAAAAGCACGGATCACGCCCGTCATCACGGCCCGGTCTTCGGGCAGGCGTCCCTCGACCTCCTGGAAGAGATTGAGAATATGGTCACTTTTGACCATGCTGGTAATGCCGTTCAGATGCTCCAGAAAGAGCAGCACTTCTTCGGCCGTTTCCTTGTCGCTCAACTTTTTAAAACGACCCCGGTCCCGATCGTCGGCCAGATCGGTGTGGTTGGGGATGGCCAGGGTCCGCAGCCGGATGAAATCCGGATTGATCCGGTTCAGGGCCTCGGCGGTTTCCAGGGCGTGGATACGCGACAATTCCCGGCCGCCCAGGCCGGGCATGACGTATTCCGACAGCTCCATGCCGGCGGCCTTGGCCTTGAGACCGGCCTTGATCTGGCCGGCCCTGGTGGTGCCCTTGCGCATGCGTTTCAAGACCGCATCGGCGCCCGATTCCAGACCGATATGAATCCGGTTCAGACCGGCCGCGGCCAGGGCCTGCAGGTCGGGCAGGGCCATCCGGGCAATGGTGTGCGAACGGGCGTAGGAAGTGACCCGCGTCACCCATGGGAACCGCCGCCGCAGGTGCTCCAGAACGGCCTTTAAATCATTCGGTTTGATCACCAGGCTGTTGGCGTCCTGGAGAAAGATGGATTGCCGGCGGCCCGCCAACCAGTGCAGGGCCGCCTGGAAAGCGGCGTTATCGGAGGGGCGGACCGCCTCCCCGATGCGTGAAACGTCCTCCGGCGTCAGACGCCCCCGGTCGCCGGCCGCTTCCCGAATGGCGCTCACGTAGCGATGGACCTGCTCGATATCCTCGATCACGTGGTCCAAGGGCCGCAGGGAGAAGCGGGTCCCCTTGTAAACCGGGCAGAAACGGCAGTGGTTCCAGGGGCAGTTGCGGGTCACCCGGATCAGGAGGCTTTCGGCCTCGCTGGGGGGACGGATGGGCCCCTGTTCGAAACCGTGGTAGGCTTCGGCACGCGTTCTGGACTTAGTGGTCATGGATACCCTTTCGGTTTATAGGGTTTCATTGCGGCGGGCCGTTGAGGCTTTTCCAACCCCTGACCATCGGCCCGGCCATCGCCGGGAACGAACAGCCGCCTGTCAGGGGAAATTTACCCCGATAACGGACGCTGTCAACCATCCGCGCCGGGTGTCCGGGGCGGGCGCTGGATAACGCCGCCGGCAAGGCCCGTTAAGGACAATCACTTTGACACCTCCGGGCGTTTAACATAAAAAGATAAATCTTTGAAAGTCACAATCCATCAAGTAGGAATCAAGAGGGAGTGGCGCCTGTTTTGAAGTTTATAAAAATCTTCGCCGTCCTCGGCCTGCTGGTCGCCGCCGGGGCCGGGCTGGCTTTTTACGATATTGCCCGCTATGCCGAACGGCCGGATGGCGTCACCACGGGCCGGCATACGGTCACCATCCATCCCGGTGAGGGCTTTCGCGCCATTACGGCACAACTGCAGGAACGGGGGTTTATTCGATCGCCGTTTAAATTCAGGCTTTACGCCCGCTTTGCCGGCTACCACACGGAACTCAAGGCCGGGGAGTACGAACTGACGGATCAGATGAGCCCCCGGCAGATCCTTGAAACCCTCAAGAGTGGTAAAGTGCGCCTCTACCGGGTCACCATCCCGGAAGGCTACCAGCTGCGCCAGATCGCCGCGACCATTGAAAAGACCGGCTTTGGTTCCGCGCAGGATTTTCTCCGCCTGGCCACCGACCTCGAAGAGACCCGGGCGGCGGGTATCGAGGCCGAAACCCTGGAAGGCTACCTGTTCCCGGATACGTATCATTTTCCGAAGGGACTCGACCAGCGTGCGATCATCGCCGCCATGGTCAAACGCTTTCAGGCCGAAATCACGGATGAATGGCGTGCCCGCGCCCATGAAATCGGTCTTTCCCTGCATGAGGTCGTCACCCTGGCCTCCATCATCGAAAAAGAAACCGGCGATCCGGCCGAGCGGCCCCTGATCTCATCTGTCTTCCACAACCGGCTGAAAAAAGGCATGCGCCTCGAAACCGACCCCACCGTGATCTACGGCATCAAGGATTTCAACGGCAACCTGACCCGCAAAGACTTGCGCACACCAACGCCTTACAACACCTACATCATTAAAAGCCTGCCGCCGGGTCCCATCGCCAGTCCGGGCCAGGCCGCCCTGGAAGCCGCCCTTTATCCATCCGGCACGGATTATCTCTTTTTCGTATCACGCCGGGACCGCACCCACCAGTTTTCCACCAACTGGAAAGATCACGACCAGGCGGTTCGAAAATACCAGCTGCGCCGCCGCAAGAAAAAATAATTTTATACCTTGGGAGGTTTATCAACCGGATATGGCCACTAAGGACTTCACAGACAAACAACTGGCCGGCCAGCGCCTGATGGTCGGCTTCGAAGGCCGGCAATTCAACGACGACCTGCGCTTTCTCATCCGGGATATGGGTGTCGGCGGGTTGATTCTTTTCAAATTGAACATCGATGCCCCTGACCAGGTGGAGCGATTGTGCGCCGACTGCCAGGCTTTCGCCGCCCGCTGCGGCCAGCCGCCGCTTTTTATCGCCGTCGACCAGGAGGGCGGCCCGGTAGCCCGGCTGAGGGCGCCGTTTACCGAGTTTCCGGGCAATCCCCACATGAAGGGAATCGACGACGCCCGGCATTTCGGCGAGGTCACCGCCCGGGAATTAAAATCGGTGGGCATCAACATGGACATGGCCCCGGTGGTGGACGTGGCCCTGGCCGGTATGTCGGGCATTATGGCGGACCGTGTCTTCGGCTGCGACCCCGAGAAGGTCAGCGCCATGGGCAATACCGTCATCGAAGCGCTCCAGGCCCGCGGCGTCATGGCGGTGGCCAAACATTTTCCGGGCATTGGCCGCACCGAAATCGATTCCCACCTGGACCTCCCGGTTTTCAGGGACGACCCGGCGGCCATGGCGGCCATCGAATTCCCGCCCTTTGCGGCCGCCATGCAAATCGGCGTGGCCGCCGTCATGATTTCCCACATTCTTTACGAAAAAATCGATGCCCGGTGGCCGGCCAGCCTCTCACCGGCCATCGCCCGCGATCTGCTGCGCAGTCAATTCGGCTTCCAGGGCGTTTCGATCACCGACGACCTGGACATGGGCGCCATCAAACGCCATTTCGACATCCGCACCGTCATCCGGCAAATCATGGCCGCCGAAATCGACATCGCCCTGATCTGCCACAAGGGACCCGACATCGAAGCCGCCTGGCATGCAATCCGCGATTTAATCAACCAATCGGTCGCCATGCGGTCCAGAATCCTCGAATCGGTGGAACGCATCATGGCCCTCAAGGCACGCTTCCTGGAAGCGGCCTGAACGGTTATTAAGCGGATCGCCCCAACCAGCCTGCCCAGGCATCGAACCGCTGAAAATTCGGCACGGCCTGGGGCCGAAAGATGCCGCCAACAGAACAGTGGTCCTCCAGAGGTGGTAGATTTCGGCTCCAGGCAAGGCCGCAGCCGATTGCCACCCGCAGGCGTAGCCCGGCTACGTCGAGGACGGGCATGAGGCGAGAACGCCGCCTGGGGCTGAAAGATGCCGCCTCTGAAGGACCACTAGGGTTTATTGCGGGAAAAGACATCATCCCCCAACTTCCCGCGTATCCCCTGCTGCAGATAGTGGTACCCCACGGCCGCGATCATGGCCGCGTTGTCCCCGCAGAATTCCGGGGAGGGAATGTGCACCGCCATCCCTTTGGCCGCCCCAGCCTCACGGATCCGTTCCCGCAGGCGCCGGTTGGCGGCGACGCCCCCCACCAGGGCGATCCGGTCGCAGCGCTGGTGTTCCGCCGCCGCGATCAGTTTGTGGGTGAGCACATCGACCACGGCTTCCTGAAACCCGGTCGCGATGTGGGGCACCAGCGCGGGGAGCTCTTCCGGGTGGGACTGAACGATGCGGTTGACGGCCGACTTGATGCCGCTGAAGGTGAAATCAAACCCGTTCTTGTCGAGGAAAGGCCT
>JAERRP010000018.1 GCA_016735415.1 Desulfobacterales bacterium
ACCCCCTCCGCATCGCCATTCGCCCCTCATAGCCCAGCCATAGAGAGGCGTCATGCAAATCGATTTTCACCACACCACAACCTATGTCTGTGCCCGGGCCGCCGGTTTCGGCCACCGCGAGGCCGAAACCGTGGCCTACTGTGCCCAGTATGTGGACGACGCCACCAATGCGGGTACCATCCTGTTCTCCAACGGCGCCATGTACCGCCGCATCAGTTCGGCCCACAAGGCCCTGGATTACCGCAATTTCGAGAAGCTGGCCAACCACCATGTCTGGATTCCGTTCCACTTTCTGCCCGGAAACGGCCAGGCCCGGGCCGGGGAGGACCCCGCCGGCTCCTTTGTCGAGAAGATCGTCTGCCGCCCCGGCAGCCTGGTGGCCCGGGACATGGTGGCCGCCTGCATCGCCGCCCGTGACACGTCCTACGGTCTGCACCGGCTGGGGGTCAGCATGCACGTCCTGGCGGACACCTGGGCCCACCAGGGTTTCGCCGGGATCAACCATGCCGTCAACGATGTTCAAATGCTGGACGACCAGGACCGGCCCGATGACAGCTTCCGCGAACGATTGAAGGATTTCTTCAAGGACCGCTTCGACCGGACGGCCAGCCGATTTGTGGGCGGCGCCCTGCCCCTGGGCCACGGCGCGGTGTTGAGCTATCCGGACCGACCCTATCTGCAATGGCGATACCGCGACCACAACGGGCGCAAGGTGGCCCGCAGCAATCCGGAAGACTTTCTCGACGCTGCCGATGCCCTGTGCCGGGCCATGCAGCGCTACCGGGTCGGCGATGCCGATGCGGATGTGCCCGGCCTGGCCCCCGGGATACGTCCTAAAATCGACCACCTGCTGCGCACGACGACACATGAAGACGGCCACGAACGACATCGGATCTGGCTGGAACGCATCGGCGAGGGCTATTTCGGCTTCCCTCCGGTCAAACTCGGCTACAAGCCCAAGGGTCACGGTTCCTGGAAACATCAGGCCCTGGGAACCCGTCGCTTCAAAGATAAAAAGAGCGAAAAATTCCAGTACGACCCGTCCTTTTTAGGTTGTGACTGGAAGCTCTTTCACGATGCCATCCAGGCGCACCGCTTTACGCTCATTCACAACATTTTACCGCGCTACGGCATCTGCGCCGCCTGACGGACGGTTGAAATAAATCCTGGATGGGCCTCACGTTCAGGTCCCACAAAATCGTTGCCGACCGTCGTACCCGTTTACATACCCGCGTGTTTTGACATTTCTTTTACATCCCCGCACGTGTTTCTGCGTTATTATAGCTTTGTTCGTAAGAACGCCGTCTTCCTTATCAAACGTAGCGGGAACAGAATCCATGAAATTCAAATTGCCGGACCCCATGAGCGGGCTGACCCATTTTATCGGTATCATCCTGGCGGCCATCGGCCTGGTTATTTTACTTACGCGCCCCGATCGTGCTTTCACCGTCTGGCATGCCGTGGGTTTTTCCGTATTCGGCGGCGCCATGGTGATGCTTTATACCTGCAGCACATTGTATCATTGGCTGCCCCTCACAGGCCGTCGCCGTGAGCTTTTTCGTAAAATCGATCACATCATGATTTTTATTTTCATTGCCGCGTCCTATACACCGATCTGTCTGGTCACGCTGCGGGGTGCCTGGGGGTGGTCGATTCTGGGGACGGTCTGGGGAATTGCGGCGCTGGGTCTGATCATGAAGCTCTTCTGGCTGAATGCGCCGCGCCTCGTCTACACCCTGATTTACGTCCTGATGGGCTGGGTCATCGTTGTCGGCATCTGGCCCTTGACCAGGGCGCTGGCCTGGCCCGGATTGCTGTGGTTGCTCATCGGCGGGTTGTTCTATACGGCCGGGGCGGGCATTTATGCCGCCCGGAAACCCAATCCCTGGCCCCGGGCCTTCGGTTTTCACGAAATCTTCCACATCTTCGTGATGGTGGGAAGCTTTTCGCATTTCTGGATGATCTATCGCTACGTCTGACCCGGCGGTCCGGGCAGGGCGGCAGGGAGATGGCCCCTCGCCGCCAGACGCCATTCAGACGACGGGCGGGGGCAAGTGATCAGTCGACGATCTGCACGGCCTGGTCGAAACAGGTGAGTGTCTCCAGACCGTCGGCGGTGACGACGTGGGTGTTCTCGATGCCCACCACGCCCTGGCCGGGAATGATCAGTTTGGGTTCCAGAGCGATGGTCATGCCCGTTTCCAATGCCATGTCCTGGCCTTCGGCCAGAAACGGGTACTCATCCAACTCCAGCCCCACACCGTGGCCGATAAAGCGAACACGCTGGTCGTCGGCCCCCATGAACCAGTCGCCCCAACCGTTTTCCGCCGCCCAGGCGACGGCCGTATCGTAAAGGTCGCCCGCGCGCACACCCGGACGGGCCTGCTCCCGGAGGATGTCCTGAAGATCGAGCATGGCCTGGTGGGCCCGCATGAGATCCGACGGCAGCTCCCCCAGGGCGAAGATGCGCGTGTGATCGGCAATGTAACCCTGCCAGGCGAACACATAATCCAGCAGGATCGGTTGGCGGGGTTTGATGCGGTTGAAGCCCGCGCCCTGGGCCACCGCCGG
>JAERRP010000830.1 GCA_016735415.1 Desulfobacterales bacterium
CGCCTGCCCTCATCATGCTGCATGCGCGCGGCCAGTTTGGCAATCGTGGTGGTTTTGCCGACACCGGCACTCCCTACCAGGGCAATTATGTGCTGTTTATCGGCATCCAAAGACCCGTTGCCAACCTTCAGGCCCCCGTCCCGCAGGCGCCTGTGGATATGCTTTTGCCAGTCTTCAAACCCCGGTTGCGAGGTACTGGAATTCGAAATTGATCCCACGCGATTGGAAGCATACGCTCCGCCGGTCGGCGTGGCAGACCCTACCGCTATTTTCTTCGATAACAATGATTCCCGGGGCTTTATCCCGGGTACGGAAGTATTTCGGTTGATCGGCCGGCCGCCGAGCTTGACCACATCCCGAACGTCGTCCGGAAGGCTATCAGCCAGCGCCTTGCGAACGGCCGGCAGCGTTCCGGCTGAAGGCCCGGGCCGATGCCCAGTCGGTCGGGCCGGACGGTAAGATGAGTGCGCCGGGTAGCCACCATCCACAGCAGCCGTCACCTCCACGCCGACCTTGCGCGTAATCCCGAGCAACCGGTTTTCCTTCCGAATGTCCTTGGCCGAAAGAATCACGGCCTCAGCGCCCAGTTCGCGTTTGATCTGACGCAGGGCCTCTGTCATGTTCTTGGCTTCAAAGCGTTTGATCTGCATCTTCAGTTAATCTCCACAACCCCGATCGTTTGCACCTGGGCGCTGGTCATGACCTCGTCATAGGAGAGCACCGTTAGATTCGGCACTAACCTGTCGATCATGCGTTTGAAATGGATCCGGACCTGGGCCGAGCTCAGAACAACGGGTTGACTGTTAAGGCTCACGAACGTTTCGATGTGTTTGGAAAGGGCCTGGACGATGCGCTCCACCATCCGCGGGTCCATGGCCAGAAAACTTCCGTGGTCAGTTCGCTGAATGGCTTCCGCAATCGCGGTCTCGACGCTCTGGTCGAGGGTCACGGCCGCCAGCGATTCGTTCCCGCCGATGTAAGGCTTAACGATACTGCGCGAGAGCGCCTGGCGCACGTATTCCGTCAGGATGTCCAGATCCTTTGTCATGGGCGCCCAGTCTGCCAAAGTTTCCAGAATAGCCAGGAAATCCCTGATGGAAACCTGCTCTTTCAGAAGATTTTGCAGCACCTTGACAACCCCGCCCAGTGGCAGGAGATTGGGGATCAGTTCTTCCACGACCTTCGGATAGGATTGCTTCAAGTGATCGAGCATCCGCTGAACTTCCTCCCGCCCGACCAACTCGTGCGCAAAGCGTTTGATGATGTCGGAGGTGTGCGTGGTCATGACCGTGGCGATATCGACAACGGTGAAACCATCGGCAATGGCCCTTTCACGCATCTCCTCTTTGATCCAGGTCGCCGGCAGACCATAGGTCGGCTCGGTGGTGCTCACCCCGTCCAGCCGGCCGACGGCGTCGCCTGGATCCATGGCCAGATAATGGTTCAATACGAGCTCGCCGCGGGCAATCTCATTGCCTTTGAGTAAAATGCGGTATCCTCCCGGCTGCAGCTGCATGTTGTCCTGGATATGGATCGGGGGCACGATGATCCCGACCTCCTCCGCCATCTGGGTTCGGATGGTACGGATGCGGTTCAACAACTGGCCGTCCTGTTCGAGATCCACCAGCGGAATGAGACCGTATCCGACCTCGAGCGACAGGACGTCGAGCGGCGGCAGGGCATCCTGACTCTCGACCGGTCGCTCACTCTCGACCAGCGCCTCGGCTTCCAGGGATTCTTCCGGAGCCGCCTGAACGGATTTGTAGATCGAGTAGGCCATACCGGCAGTAACGGCCGCCATCATCAGAAAAGGCAGGGTCGGCATTCCGGGAACGATCGAAAACCCGACCAACACAGCCGCCGCAATGCCTATCGCCCGGTGATGAAACATGACCTGAGAAGTAATGTCGCGCCCCAGGCTCGACTCCGACCCGGCACGGCTCACGATGATACCGGCGGCCGTCGAGATGATCAGCGCCGGCACCTGGGAGACAAGCCCGTCGCCGACTGTTAAAAGGGTGTAGTTCTGGGCGGCTTGGGATAAACTCAGGCCATTTTGCAAAACGCCAATGGTCAGTCCACCAAAGATGTTGATCAGGGTGATGATGATTCCGGCGATGGCATCGCCCCGCACGAATTTATTGGCACCGTCCATGGCACCGTAGTATTCGGCTTCCCGGGCAATGGATTCGCGTCGGGAGCGTGCTTCCTCATCCGTAATGAGCCCGGCATTGAGATCGGCATCGATACTCATCTGCTTCCC
>JAERRP010000032.1 GCA_016735415.1 Desulfobacterales bacterium
AAGGTAAAAACCTCTGGTGAGGGGCTGAATGAAAAAACCTGAGTATACGAAGCGCAAGATCTTCGTCCAGCCCATGAATGATCGTGGGTATGTCAATTTTATGAAGCGATTCCAATCAGATGGACTCCCTGTTGATCGCGCTCCTGACGGTTGCCGCCTACGGAGGAATGTTCCGGGGCCTCCTGCCGACCAATACCTATATCTCCTGGGAAGGGCATGTCTGCGGATTTGCCGCCGGCCTGGCGGCCGCATGGTTCGAGACACGGAAGACTTGACCATTGACCAAAGGGCTCACCCCAGCGCGGCCCGAACCCCGGCGGCGTATTCCGGATGCACTTTCTCGAAATGTCCCAACTGGCGCTCGATGATTTCTTTGGGCACCCCCTGCATCGCTTCAGCGATATTGGAGAACAGCCGGGCTTTCTGGCCGTCGTCGAACAGGTTGAACAGGGCGCGGGGCTGGCCGTAATCGTCGTTGCCCTCGCGGTGGTTGTAGCGGTCGGCATCGCCGCTGATGTTAAGGGGCGGCTCCGCATAATCCAGGTTCTGAATCGGTCCGTCGAAAGAATTTGGCTCGTAGTAGGCATCCGCGTTTGAGAAATTAGCGAAAAAGCGCATGGGGCCATCTTTGTGGTAGTGGTTCACCGGGCAATGGGGGGCGTTGATGGGCAGGGTTTCATAGTGGGTCCCCAGACGATAGCGGTGGGCATCGGCGTAGGAGAAAACCCGCGCCTGCAGCATTTTGTCCGGTGAGAAGCTGATGCCCGGAACAATATTGGACGGTGAAAAGGCGGCCAGTTCAACTTCCGTAAAGTAGTTGTCGGGGTTGCGATTCAGCACCATCTTGCCGACCTCGATCAGGGGGTAGTCGCCGTGGGGCCAGACTTTGGTCAGATCGAAGGGGTTGTACGGGGTCTTGGCGGCGTCTTCTTCCGGCATCACCTGGATGCAGACGCGCCACTTGGGGAAGTCGCCCCTTTCAATGGCATTGTAAAGGTCTTCCTGAAGTAAACAAAAAAATTTGTTGCTTACGATTTAGCTCTGCATTCAGGGCAGATGCCGAAAAAATCCAGCCGGTGCGTCAGGATTTTGAAACCGGTTTCATCCTCGACTTCCCGGGCCATGTCCAAGAAGGTGGAAAGGTCCGGATCGATCACCTGCTTGCATTTCACACAGATGACATGCGGGTGGGGATAAGGACTGTTGCCGTCATAGCGGTTGCTGCCATCCGCAAAACCAAGTTCGAGCACTTCGCCCAGGGATTTGATCAGCATGACGTTGCGGTAAACGGTGGCCAGGCTGATGGTCGGGAAATCTTTCTGCAACTGCCGGTAGATGTGCTCGACACTGGGGTGCCCGTCACTGCTGGCCAGGATCTTGGACACGGCCAGGCGCTGCGGTGTCAACTTGAAACCGTTTTCCCGCAATTTGGTGACGATCGTGTTGAAACGTTCCTGGGGGTCCGTCATGCTAACGCCGCTCTAATTGATAAGTTATTTTAAATGATAATTGTTACTACATAATTATGTTTGTTTCGCAAGTCAAGATATATTTAGGTTGCATACCGGATAGAAGTTCTTTCCCGGCGGGCTAAAAACAGGGCTCCGGGCGCAATGGCCCCCTCTTACAGGATTCTGGCATTGGGCCAAGGGGTGTCACCTCACGCCGGCCGCGCGGCGTGCATCTTGATGCCTCGTCTTGGCAACCGGATGCTTGTTTTCCGCCACCGTGTTCGCTATCAATAGAAAAATCCGACCAGCCACCGCAAGGCCGGATGCTGCCAGCCTTCGAAAAGATGAAAGGATCAACATGTCTTCATCCGTTATGATCACCGGCGCCTCTACAGGAATCGGATGTGCCCTGGCCTGGGAACTGGCCGCCCGGGGTCACAGCCTTGCGCTCACGGCCCGTCGTCTTGAAAAACTCGAAGACATCCGCGCGGGCATCCGGCAGCGCCACCCCGCGGTACGGGTTGAAGTGCGGGCCCTTGACGTGACCTGCTACGATCAGATTACACCCGTACTGGAAAGCCTGGCTGAGGCCCTCGACGGCCTGGATATCGTCGTGGCCAATGCCGGCATCGGTCTGGGGGAGAAGATCGGGCAGGGCCAGTTTGAAAAATGCCGCCGCACGATCGAAACCAATCTGATAGGTGCAATCGCCACGGTGGATGCGGCCGTCCAGTATTTCAGGGCCCGCGGCCAGGGGCACATCGTGGGCATCAGTTCGATCATGGCCTTCCGGGGCTTACAGCACAATGCCGCTTACAGCGCTTCCAAAGCCGGCTTGGCCAACTACCTGGACGCCGTGCGGGTGGCTGTCCGCCGGAAGCACATCGATGTCACCATTTTTTACCCCGGTTTTATCGACACGCCTTTGAACGATATGCTGCCCCATCGGCCCTTTTTGATTTCAGCCGAGAAAGGGGCCCGGCTGATGGCCGACAAGATGGCGCGCAAGGTTAAATCCTCCATGATTCCAGTTTGGCCCTGGGCGCTTGTGAAGTGGTTGCTGCGGATGATGCCGGACAGTGTCGTCGCCAGGCTCTAAGGCCGTGGTCCGGCAACCATCCGGATAACAGGTTCATTTCACGGGAGGCCCATGAAAGTCGAATGGCAACACAAAGTCGGTTATATGGATATCAACCCGGTCTTCCGGATGAAACTGGGGGCCTTCTCACAATTGCTGCAGGAGGCGGCCGTGACCCACTCCGAGAGGGTCGGGATCCACAGTCGGGACCTCGTTGCCAATGGGACGGTGTGGGTGCTGAACAAGATGGCCTTTGAATTCCGGCGCCTGCCGACTTTCGGGGAAGACATTCGCGTGCTGACCTGGCACAAAGGCAGCCGCGGCGTTAAGGCTTACCGCGATTTTGAGGTGTTGGTCGGGGAAGAACTCCTGGTGTCCGTGGCCAGCCTGTGGCTTTTTATCGATCTGAAGAAGAAAAGACCCCGGCGCATTCCGCCCGCATGGCAGGAAGTCTACACGGTCGAAAGCGGGGAGGCCCTCGATTTCGATTTGAACGGCTGGCAGCCGGGCCACCCCGGGGCGGACGCAGCGACGATACCGATCACACTGCGCTGCAGCGATTTCGTCCCCCAGGGGCATGTGAACCATACCGCTTATTTTGACTTCATCGAAACCCTCATGGACCGTACCCTCGGTGGGGGGAACGCTCCGCAGGGGCTTCGCATTCAATTCCGCCGTGAAATCCCCCGCCAGGTCACGGCCATTACGGCCGGTATGGCCCGCTCGCAGACGGGCGCGCACTTCGGTTTCTATAATGGTGACAAGACCTTTGTCTGCGGCGAGATCGACTTCCCGCGGCGGCGGAAATAAACTAAATCCGCACGGTGGCGCCGCTTCCGGAATTAGCTTTGATCTAAGGCCTGCACCTCGGGAGGGGGACTTGGAGGGGTTCTACCGTTCCAGGGTGCTAATTCTGTCAGGGCTGTTACTTTTCTTTCGCGGGAAAGAAAAGTAACTAAGAGAAACCGCCCGTGTCCAGCGGCCCCTTCGGGGCTTGCCTGCGCGTGACAAAGGGAATGCAACCCAACCACTTGCAAAACATTCCTACGCCCCCTCTGGGGAGCTACCTGAGGCCTTCCGCTATGCGGGAGGAGGCTCACTCAACGGGCGCGCGCGCCCCGTTGACTACCGCCGGCGAGCCGATAGCGCCATGCCGAATTTCCTGCCGGCAATTCAGGGCTCGCGCAAAGAAGTCCAGTGTTGAAAAGGAAAGTCGCGGCGGGTCAGGGAAAGAGGCGCTGATTGACATTCCTGGTGATAATTGCGATAGATAAAAAGGTCATTTTCTGCGCGGTTTCTGGCCGAGTTGGCCGTGCATCCTGCCTTCGTGTTTTCTTCTTAAACCCTGAAGCGAACCCGGATACGCTCCAATGATGAAATTCATACTTCTGACGACCTCATTGATCCTCTGGATTCTTACGGCGACGACGCCCTGGGTTTACGTGGCGGCGGCTGCGGTCAGTGCCCGACCGAACGCGATCACCCAGATTGTCGGCAATGACGATTTCTCGCCTTACGAGTTTATCAATACGGCCGGCGTTCCCGACGGTTACAACATCGATCTCATCAAGGCCCTTGCCGCCAAGATCGGCCTGCAAATGGAATTGAAGCTCGATCGTTGGGTGGACGCGCGCCGGGCGCTCGAAAACGGCCAGATCGATGCATTGACCGGTGTCATGTATTCACCGCAGAGAGCCCGGGTCTTCGATTTTTCCGTGCCCCATATTGTCGTTTCCTATGCCCTTTTCGTTCGCCGGGATTCGGATATCGCCACACCGCAAGATGCCCGCGGCCGGCAGGTGATCGTGGTAAAGGGCGTTTATGCCCATGACTGGCTGCAAAAAAACGAATTCAGCGACCAGGTCATCACCGTGGATTATCCCCAAGAGGCCCTGCGGCTGCTGGCGGAGGGGCGGTACGACTGTGCCGTCTTGATTCGTTTGCACGGTCTGGATCTGCTGAGCAAATTGGGGATCACCAACATCCAAACCGTCGGACCGCCGGTTTTGACCCAGAAGATGGGCTTTGCGGTGCGGGCCGGCAATGCTGATCTACTGGCGCAACTCAACGAGGGCCTCTACCTTCTGCAGAGCAGCGGGGAATACGATGAAATCTATCGCCGCTGGTTCTCGGTCTACGAGGAGCGCGTTCTGCGGGATCGCCTCCTGACAACCGCCAAGCTGATTCTCCTCCCGTTGCTCATGTTGCTGCTGGCCGGGGCCCTGTGGATATGGTCCCTGAACCGTTCCGTGGGGCGTAAAACCGAAGCATTGCACCGCCACCGGCAAACGCTGGCCCAGATTATTGAGCATTTGCCCATTCCGACCCTGGTGGTCGACGGCAAGGGCCAGGTCACCCACTGGAACCGGGAATGCATCCGCCTGACCGGTATCAGCGCAGCTGAAGCGATCGGCGGCACGCCGTCGGCCGTGGCTTTGGCGGAGCACCACTCGACTTTCCTGGCCCTGCTGTCCGAAAAATGCGAACTCACGGACCAGTCCCCCGCAATCCGCAAACGCACCCACGTCTGTGATACGCTTGAAGGCCTTTTCGAATCCGAAGTCTTTGTCCCCTGGCTGAGCCGGGACGGCAAGTGGCTTTACGGGACGATTGCCCCCTTTGAAGACGGCCGCGGGCATCGAATCGGTTTCATCGAGGCCTGGCAGGATTTAACCGATCGCAAGGCGCTTGAAAACCAGTTGATCCAGGCCCAGAAAATGGAGGCCATGGGGACGCTGGCCGGCAGTGTGGCCCATGATTTTGCCAGCTATCTGCAGGCCATCGGTGGGTACACCAGCGCGGCCCGACTGGAATCGGATTTGAGCCCCAGCGTCATGGTCTGTCTCCGGGGAATCCAGACTTCAATTGAAAAGGCCCGGGAACTCATCCGGCAGATCATGCTTTTCAGCCGTCAGGATCTGGTGGCCCCCAGCCCCGTCGATCTTCGACCGATCATCGAGCGCACCCTCCATATTGTCAAAGCGACGGCTCCCACGG
>JAERRP010000217.1 GCA_016735415.1 Desulfobacterales bacterium
TTCAATCTCCCGGTCCAGAATGTCCTGGGGCAGCCGATGGTCGGGAATTCCCACGCGGAGCATGCCGCCGGGTTTGGGAAGTGCTTCAAGAATGGTGCAGAAAATCCCTTTTCGCGCCAGATGATAAGCGGCGGAAAGCCCCGCCGGCCCCGAACCGATGATGGCCACTTTTTCATTTCGTGAAGGGAGACAATCGATTTGAATTTCTCTGGGATCAAACGCATCCGCCGCCAGCCGTTTCAGGTTGCGGATGGCCACGGGTGCGTCCACTTCGCATCTTCGACATGCCTCTTCGCAGGCGTGCGGGCAGATGCGGCCCAGGACGCCCGGCAGGGGCAGATCCTTCATAATGATTTGAAGGGCTTGCTCATATTTTCCTTGGCCCACCATCTGGACGTAGCCCTGGACATTCAAACCGGCGGGACAGGCATCGTGGCACGGTGCTTTGTCCGCTTTCATAATGGCAAAGGCGCTGGGGATAGCTTGAGGGTATTTCTTGAAAGTAGCACGTTTCCGGCTCATTCCCTGATCGTACTCGTTGGGAAGTACAACGGGGCACACATCGGTGCAGTCCCCGCAGGCAGTGCATTTGGAAGTATCAATAAAGCGTGGCTTTTTTTGAACCGTTACGTTGAAATTTCCCGCAGTTCCTTCCACCTTTTTTATCTCGGCGGAGGTAATCAGCTCAATGTTGAGATGCCGGCCGACCTCGACCAGTTTGGGCGAAATAATTCACATGGCGCAGTCATTGGTGGGAAACGTCTTGTCCAGTTCGGACATGATTCCGCCAATGGCTGAAGACCCTTCAATAAGCTGAACATGGTAACCTGAATTGGCCAGGTCCAGGGCCGACTGCATGCCGGCGATGCCGCCGCCGAGCACCATTACCGATCCTGACTTCTGTTGAGACTGGTTATTGATCATGATTTAGGATTCCTTTCCGATATTTAAATCTGTGCCTCATTCAGGATTAAAGGGAGCTTGCTCTCCCAACCGACTGTTGAAATCAAAACGCCGGCCATTTTCATCACTTTAACCTGTTTCAGGGTTTCAGCCGCGATTCGAACGCATTCCTGAACTTTGTCCGGCGCTTTCTGAATGCGCCGGATCATATCTTGCGGGATGGAAATCCCCCTCATATTGCGATCAAGATATCGGGCCATACCGGCGGATTTCAGCAGTAGAATGGTCGGCAGCACGGCAATCTTAGACGTATCCACCCGCTTGATGAACTGTTCAAAACGTCTCAGGTCAAAAACCGGATTGGTGATGACGTAGTCCACGCCGCCGGCGATCATTTTTTCAAGATGTTCCATTTCGATATCCAGCAGGTTCCCCGTGGCGCCGGCGTCAATGGCGGATCCAATGGAAAAGGAAGGCGTGCCCTTAAGTTCCACGCCGGCCAGGTCTTTTCCCTGATTCAGGGTCTGCAGGGTTTCAATCAGTTCCATTAAATCCAGATCATTCACCGTCCTTGTCTGGGGGTGATCGCCATATCGCGTCTCCACGCCCCTGACCGCCATGACGTTTTTGACGCCCAGGGCGGCTGCCGACAGGATATCCGCCTGAAGGGCCAGACGATTGCGGTCTCTGCAACAGACCTGAAGCACGGACTCAATCCCCTCTCTTTCCAGACAGGCGCAACCCCCGAGAGAACTGGCCTTCAGCACCGCATTGGCCATTTCCGGAACCACCAAAGCATCCATTCGACCCCTGACAAGGTTGGCCTCCTTGACAAAGGAATCGAAATCAGCACCCTTGGGCGGCTCGAATTCTCCCAGAACGATAAATTTTCCAGCAACAATTTTTTCCTTTAACGGCATGGTCCGAACCTCCAAGTTAATGAGATAACCCGTTAACAGCGTTGACGATGGCCATTACGAGATCTTCGATTCCAAAAGATTTGATATGGTAATAGAAAATCTGGTGTTTACGCACTTCGCTCTCCAGTTCAGGGGTGTTTTTTTCCGCACAAACGATGATGGGGAGGTCTTTCTCTATCCCCTTTATGACCGAGATGAAACCGCAGTCCTCTTTCAAAAGGGCGGCATCCAGTACCAATGAATCAATCCTCTTTTCCTGCAGGGTCAGCAATACGTCCTTCAAATTGTTGGCTTTCAGCAGTTCAAATCCCCGCTCTGCAGCAAAAACCGCCAGTGCTTTGGGGGTATTTTCGGATTGTTCCGCAATGAGAATCGTTTTGTTTGCGTCCATATCCCTGTATCGGCTGTGTTCCCGTTGGATGCGGTTTACGGAACCCCATATCAGGATTCACGAAAGCGATTCCGCTTTTGAATCTTCCTAACCAGCAAATATCGTGCCTGTTTTTGATGTATTTTGTGTTTACCTTAGAAATCAATAGGTTGACATGAATGCCGGGATTCAGGTCGATAGCGGTGGGTTTGGGGCATTCTGTCGCACGGAATGGTAATACTTTGTCGTAACTATTTG
>JAERRP010000756.1 GCA_016735415.1 Desulfobacterales bacterium
GTTCTTGGGGTTCGGTGACAGAAAAAAAGATAAACGTCCAACCTCGAATATTTAAATTGCATAATTTGTAAGTTCGATTGACAAATTAGGTGTTTTTTGATAGTTTAAGCATCATGATAAAACGTACGCTGGAAACCAAACTGCACGAACTGGCAGGCTATTATCCCGCCGTCGTGGTGACAGGCCCACGGCAGTCCGGCAAAACCACCCTGTGCCAGATGGCCTACCCGGACAAACCCTATGTGTCACTGGAAGCATTGGATATCCGCGATTTTGCACGCAGCGACCCGCGGGGTTTTTTGGCTGAACACGCCGATGGCGCCATCATCGATGAAGTCCAGCATGTCCCCGAACTGCTCAGCTACCTACAAAGCGATATTGACGCCCGGCCGAATCCAGGCCGTTTCATTCTGACCGGTTCGCAGCATTTTGGTTTATCGCAATCCATCGCCCAAACCCTTGCAGGGCGCTGTGGCATCCTGGTCTTACTGCCTCCCAGTCTGGAAGAATTGATTAACTTCCCGAATGCACCCGCCGACCTATTCCCGTTGCTCTGGCAAGGCGCTTATCCCCGCATTTACGACCGTAAGATCCCGGCGCATCAGTGGTTGGCAGACTACACGGCCACCTATGTTCAACGCGACGTGCGAGAGGTTTTAAACATAGGTGATCTGCAGGCCTTTTCCGGGTTCATGAAACTCTGTGCCGGACGCACGGCCCAGGAAGTCAACCTGTCAGCGATCGGCAGCGACGCGGGAGTGTCGCACAACACCGCGCGTGTCTGGCTGTCTGTTTTAGAAACCAGCTATATCGTCCAGCGTCTACCGGCGTGGCACATCAACATCCGCAAGCAAATCGTCAAAGCGCCCAAGCTGCATTTTTTCGACAGCGGCCTGGCCTGTTACTTGTTGGGCATACAAGAACCCGGGCAACTTCGATTTCATCCGCTGCGCGGCGCCATTTTTGAAAGCTGGGTTGTATCTGAAATTTATAAGGCCTGCGTGCATGAAGGCCTGCAGCCCCGCCTGTTTCATTATCGCGAGGCCCGCGGCCCGGAAATCGATTTGATCATCGAGCAAGGCCAGCAACTTGCGGCCGTCGAGATTAAATCCGGCGCTACGGCCACAACGGATTTTTTCAAAAACCTCAAGCGCTTCTCTGATCGTATGAAAAAGGCGGTCAGGACACGTCGGATTCGAAGCCACGTGGTATACGGCGGAGATACCTCTCAGCAACGCTCTAATGCACAGCTATTATCATGGCGCCACGTTCGAAAGGCGTTTGAGGAGTAGTATATCGCATAACTTCCAGGAATGCACAAAAGAACATCGAACGTTTAACACCCAACGTCCAATGTGGAACCGCTTCGCGGACCGATTTTATTAAAGCGAAACTGGATGTCAAACGCCCACAGTGGATATCGCTGTCATGCGCCGTTTAATTCGGCCCAATTCGATCAACAATTCGACGTTGGAAGTTCGATGTTCGATGTTGGACGTTAGTCTTCAATGTCACCCATATTGGTTGTCAATTACAGGTCGAATGTCTGTCTGGCTAAAATCTTTACCTTTGAAAAGCAACGGCTCACCAGAATGTTTTGCCAGAGCATAGGCGCAACAATCTCCAATATTTAAACCGGCCGGATGGTTTCCCTTTCCGTATTTTCTCCAGGCCGCAAGGGCCAGTTCCACCTGATCGCCGTTGAGGCCGACGATTTCAATGCGAGCGCGATGCAGAAGCAGATCCAGTTCACGTCCGCCCGCTTCCCCTTTTTTGGCCTCAATCACAATTGCGCTCTCCAGGGCGTTAAAAGCGCTGATCATTTTTTTGGGATCATCCGCAAGCGCCCGGACAAAAGGCTCCGCTTCCGGTTCACCGAGAAGAATTGCAATCAACGCCGATGTGTCGACAACCATTACTGTGGAACTCCTGCGGAACCATAACCCAATATCTCATCGGCCGTCCGCTGATCCTTATCGGGAATAGCACGGCAACGCATAGAGATTCTCAATAACTCTTCCACAAAGTCAGTCGTGGTGGAACGACCGCGGAGACGTTCAAGTCTTTCTTCCAGGGCCTGAGTGATCGCCCTGGTAAGCGTTTCCCCGCTCTCAGCGGCCAATTCGCGGGCCAGCTTTTCAGTCTTAGGATTTCTTATGCTTAACGCCATTTCCTCCCCCCTGGCACTGTATATATTATATACTTTTTAATATATTACGCAATCATTAGCTGTCAACCGAATTCGCGAAGGCGGAATACGCACTGGAAAAAGATGAACTTCGAACATCGAAATAGAAAAGATGAACATCGAATGTTTAACATCCAACATCCAATGTGGAGTCTCTTCGCGCACCGATTTTATTAAAGCGGGTAACTGAATTGGCCGGAGGCGGACCCTC
>JAERRP010000064.1 GCA_016735415.1 Desulfobacterales bacterium
ACCTCTATGATCGAACTGGCTTTTGATAAAATGGGCGGGTTGATCCCTGCGATCGTCCAGGATCACGCCAGCGGAGACGTTTTAATGCTGGGCTACATGAACGCGGACGCTTTCCAGGCCACACTGGAAACCGGTCAGGCCACGTTCTTCAGTCGCAGCCGCCAGGAACTGTGGGTCAAGGGCCAGACCTCCGGCCACCTGCAGCTGGTCAAATCCGTATACATCGATTGTGACCAGGACGCCATTCTGGTGCGGGTGGAGCAGATCGGCGGCGCCGCTTGCCATACCGGCTACCGCAGTTGCTTTTACCGAAAAATTGAAAATGATGGCGTTCGCATTATCGGTGAACCCGTCTTTGATCCCAAGGAGGTCTATAAATAGGATGACTGATATGCTTAAACTGGGCATCCCCAAGGGAAGCCTGCAGGATGCCACCATCGCCCTGTTCAAACGCTCCGGATGGAAAATCAACGTCAACGGCCGGAGTTATTTCCCGGAAATTAACGACTGCTCGATTGATTGCGCCATCTGCCGCGCACAGGAAATGTCACGCTACGTCGAAAACGGCACCCTGGACGCTGGATTGACGGGTAAAGACTGGATATCGGAAAACGAATCAGATATTCATGTGGTCTGCGATCTGGTCTACTCGAAAGTCAGTGCCCGGCCGGCCCGATGGGTGCTGGCGGTGCCATATGATTCCGACATTAAAACCCTGGATGACCTCCAGGGGAAAAAAATTGCGACCGAACTGGTGGCTTTCACACGACGTTATTTTCAGGCGCGTGACATCAATGTCAATATCGAATTTTCCTGGGGGGCCACCGAAGCCAAGGTGGTATCCAGGCTGGCGGATGCCATCGTTGAAGTGACGGAGACCGAAAGCACCATCAAGGCGCACGGGCTGCGCATCATCCATGAGCTCATGCAGACCAACACCCAGCTCATCGTTAATCACGCGGCCTGGCAAAATCCTTTTAAAAGAAAAAAAATCGAGCAGATCGCTCTGCTGCTGAAGGGGGCGCTGCTGGGCGACAAGCTGGTGGGGTTGAAAATGAACGTGCCGCAGGACCGCCTGGATGCCGTGGTCGCCCTGCTGCCCAGCCTGAATGCGCCGACCGTGGCCTCGCTCTACCAGTCCACCTGGTTTTCGGTGGAAACCGTGGTGGACACCAATACGGTGAGGGATCTTATTCCGGAGCTGCTGAAAACCGGTGCCGAGGGCATCATTGAATATCCGCTCAATAAGGTGGTATAAAGCGATCGCTTGTTCTGTTTTTTGACCGCCGGCCCATAACGGCGGACCGTCGCGGGTCGCGGGTCACGGCCCGGCGTAAGTCCCCCAGGCCATTTTACGCCAATCCCGGGGTCCGAAGAAACCCGTTGCCAACGGACAAACCGCTGAGCGGCAGCGAAAAGGATCGTACCATGGTGGCCAAACGCACCGAGGAAATCAGCTCGTTTATCGTCATGGATGTCCTGGAAAAGGCCTGCGAAATGGAATCGCGGGGGCAGGATGTCATTCATCTCGAAGTGGGGGAGCCGGACTTCGACACCCCCGCCTGTATCAAGGCAGCCCTTTGCCGGGCCGTGGATCAGGGGCATACCCATTACTGCCACAGCCTGGGTCTGCCCGAACTGCGCCAGGCCGTCAGCGATTACTACGGCAGCGTTTACAAGGTGTCGGTCGACCCCGACGGTGTGGTGATTACACCCGGCACCTCACCGGCCATGTTGCTGCTGTTCGCCGCCCTGCTCGAACCCGGTGACGAGGTCATCCTCTCGGACCCGCATTATGCCTGCTACCCTAATTTCATCAAATTCGTTCAGGGCCGGGTGGTTACCGTCGCGGTGTACGAAGAAGACGGTTTTCAGTATCGACCGGAAGCCATCCGCGAAAAAAACACCGAACGTACCAAAGCCATCTTCATTAACTCGCCTTCCAACCCCACCGGCAACCTGCTTTCCGAAGAACGCATGCGGGCCATCAGCACCCTGGGGCCACCCATCGTATCCGATGAAATCTACCACGGTCTGGTTTACGCCGGTAAAGAAAAAAGTATCCTCGAATTCACCGACCGGGCTTTCGTTTTAAACGGCTTCTCTAAACTTTTCGCCATGACCGGTTTCCGCCTGGGCTATCTGATCGCCCCCCCGGAATTTATCCGCCCTGTTCAGAAAATGGCGCAGAATTTTTTCATTTCCACCAATGCCATGGTGCAAATGGCCGGCATCGCCGCTTTGAAGGAGGCCCAAGCCGATACGGACCGCATGAAAGCCATTTACGACGAACGCCGCCGCTTTATGATACGCCGTCTGCGGGAGCTGGGATTCGGCATCACCGTCGAGCCCACCGGTGCTTTTTACGTTTTTGCCAACGCCAAGCATCTCTCGAACGACTCTTACCGCCTGGCCTTCGACATTCTGGAGAACGCCCGCGTGGGCGTTACCCCCGGCATCGATTTCGGCCCCAACGGGGAGGGCTACCTGCGTTTTTCCTATGCCAATTCACTTGAAAACATCGCCGAAGGGATGGATCGCCTGGAGCGCTACCTCGAACAGCGTCGCTGAACACGCCCGAGACGCCGCGCCCGTCCCCGGCGGACGCCCATGGAATTCCCGGGCGGTTTCCGTACAGGGCCATAGCATGATCGTCAAATCCGCCGAATTCATCACCAGTGCCGTTCAACCCCATCAGTATCCGCCGGCCGACCAGCCCGAAATTGCCTTTGCCGGCCGCTCCAATGTCGGCAAGTCCTCCCTCATCAACAAGCTCGTCAATCGCCGCCGCCTGGTCAGAACCAGCCGCACGCCCGGCCGCACCCGGCTTATCAATTTCTTCCTGATCAACCAGACCTTCCGCTTCGTCGATCTGCCGGGCTACGGCTACGCCAAAGTGCCCGCCAACGTGCAGCGGCAATGGGGGCCCATGATCGAAACCTATCTCACCCACCGCCGTGGCCTGCACGGCCTGATTCTGATTGTGGATATCCGGCGGACCCCCGGGCCGGCCGAAATCGATCTGCTGCATTGGCTGGACCACCATGGGATTGCCTGCCGGGTAGTGGCCACCAAGACCGACAAGCTTTCCCGCAATAAACAGGTGCGCCCCGCCCGCCGGATTGCCGAAGCGCTGGGGCTCGGGCAGGACGACCTCATGCTTTTTTCGGCCAAAAACGGCGCAGGTCGCGAAGCCGTCTGGTGGAGCGTCGCGGACATGCTGGGGATATCGCCATGACCGTTCGGCCAGATCCCGATTTCAAGGGGTTTCATTCCGGCTTCGTGGCCATTCTGGGAGCCCCCAATGCCGGCAAATCCACCCTTCTAAACCGTATGCTGGGCCAAAAAATCGCGATCACCTCCAAAAAACCGCAAACCACGCGCAACCGTATTCTGGGGGTGGTACACCGCGAAAAGGCCCAACTGGTCTTTATCGACACCCCCGGCATTCACAAGGCCCGCTCGCCGCTGAATGCCCGAATCGTCGATACGGCATTATCCGTGCTGGCCGATGTCGATCTGGTCCTGATCCTGGTGGACGCCGCCCGCCCGGAGCCCTCGTCCGAAACATATCTCCTGCGACGTCTGGAAACCGTGGACAAACCTGTTGTTCTGGCGCTGAATAAGATTGATCTGGTGCCCCATGATGTGCTGCTGGCCCGGATGGCCGCCTGGTCCGAACGGCGTGATTTCAAAGCGATCCTCGCCATATCCGCCTTGCGCGGCCTTGAAATTGACACGCTCCTGGCCGCGATGCAGGAACGTCTTCCCGAAGGCCCGCCCTTTTTCCCGGAGGACACCCTGACCGATGCCCCCGAGCGCTTTATCGTGGCGGAGCTTATTCGCGAGAAGGTTTTCCGCCTGACCGGTGAGGAAATCCCCTATGCCTCGGCCGTAACGGTGGAATCCTTCAAGGAAAATCCTCGCGGCGGAATGATTCGCATCCATGCCTCGATTCACCTGGAACGCCACTCGCAAAAAGGGATCGTCATCGGCAAGGGCGGTCTCAAGCTGAAGGAAATCGGCCGGGCCGCGCGCACGGATATCGAACGGCTCCTGGCCACCCGGGTTTATCTGGAACTCTTTGTGCGCGTCCAGAAAAACTGGCGTCGGGATACCCGCGCGCTACGCAAATTCGGTTATTAAACCCATTATTCTTTCTTTTCATGCCATTATCGAGGGCGACGTGAATCGGCTCTGTGCCGGACGCGATCCCGATCCAGACGATCTGGCCGCCATGCAGGCGGCCAACGCCGTCATTCTGCCGCAGGGCTGCCGGGAAACGCTTTACAAGGCTGCCCGTCACGCCTGCCCCCTTGTTTTTCCGAATTATGACGCTCGATTCGCCTATCCCGGCAAGCGCGGACAGGTACGCCTTTTCCGCCAGCTGGAACTGCCGCACCCGGAATCCCTTCTATTCGCGAACATCAGCGACTTTGAATCGCGTTACCCCGCCCCCGGAGCGCTGCCCCTCGCCCCCCCCGTGGTGGTCAAGCGGGATTGGGGCGGGGAAGGCCAGGGTGTTTTTCCGGCCCCCGACCCCGACGCTTTGAACCGTATCCTGAAACGGCTGAAGGAAACCGAAAGCGATATTCAAAACGGGTTTGTCATTCAACGCTTTATCCCCACCCGGCCCCGTGTGCTGCGGGTAGTGGTCATCGGCAGCTTGCGTAAAACCTACTGGCGCGTTATGGCCCCATCCTCCGATCCTTATGCCAAAGTCGGGTTGTCGCTGGGCGGTCGCATTGATTACACCACCGACCCCGATCTGATGCGCGCGGCCGAAGCGGCGGTCGGCCGGGCCTGCCGACATACCGGCATTAACCTGGCCGCTTTTGACATTCTTTTCTGCAGCGATACGGCCATCGCCGCAGCGGACACCCCGATTCTGCTTGAAATCAATTATTTTTTCGGCCGCAAGGGCCTCGGGGGCTCGGAAGCGTTCTATGCCCTCATGCAGGAAGGCATCCGCGACTGGCTGGGAAATCACAAACAAACTGAATAACAATGACAGACCCTTACAATTTTATTATCGAAGATTCTGACTTGAAGCGGGAGCGCCGCAAGGCGCGCGAATTGCGACAATCCCAGTGGTGGAAGCGCAAATGCGCCCGCGGCACCTGTTTCTATTGCGGCCGCCGGATCCCGGCCCGGGACCTCACCATGGACCACATCGTCCCGATGGCCCGGGGGGGTAAAAGCACCAAAGGCAATCTGGTGCCGGCCTGCAAGAACTGCAATAACCAAAAGAAGCAATTACTGCCCATGGAATGGGAAGCTTATTTAAGCCGTCTGCGGAATCCACACGAATAAGGCCCGATGCTTATGGCCGCAATGTCATTCATGCTATTGCCAAAGCCAGGAAACCAAGCTATAAGCGGTCAATTATTCTAACAATATTTCAAGGGGAGGAAGTATGAATAGGAGAATTCTGGTAACGCTTTGCGTCCTGATGCTCGCTCTCAGCGTGGCCCCGGCCGCTGCCAAGGATTTGCAGGTCGGTTTTGTTTATGTTTCTCCCATCGGCGATGCCGGCTGGTCGTATGCCCACGACCAGGGCCGGCTCTATATCGACAAAATGGACGGGGTCACCACCGCCTTTGTCGAGGCCGTACCTGAAGGACCCGATTCCGAGCGCGTCATGCTCAACATCGCCCGCCAAAACTCCGACCTGATCTTCGACACCAGCCTCGGGTACATGGACCCCATGCTGCAAGTCGCCC
>JAERRP010000199.1 GCA_016735415.1 Desulfobacterales bacterium
GCACAGGAATCAGAAAATAGCTATCGATATGGTATTGATGGTGGCAAGGCCGGTAATTTCCTGAAGACTGACCAGTTTGCGCCGGCCGTCGGCCATTCGGGCCACCTGGATAATGACATTCAGGGCCGAGGCAATGAAGCGCCGCAGAAACTGGCTGGGGATTTCAAGATTGGCCATGGCCACCATGGTCTCTAGGCGCAGCAGGGCGTCCCGCGCGGAGTTGGCGTGGACGGTCGTCAGCGACCCGTCGTGACCCGTGTTCATGGCCTGGAGCATGTCAAACGCTTCTTGGCCGCGGACCTCGCCCACAATGATGCGATCGGGCCGCATGCGCAGACTGTTGCGCACCAGGTCCCGCTGGACGACCTGCCCTTGGCCTTCGATGTTGGCCGGCCGGGTTTCGAGTCGGACCAGGTGCTTCTGTTTGATCTGCAACTCGGCGGCGTCTTCGATGGTGACGATGCGCTCCTCTTCCGGGATAAAACGGGAGAGAACGTTCAGCAGTGTGGTCTTGCCGCTGCCGGTGCCGCCGGAGATTAGGACATTCAGTCGGGACCGGATAATGCCCCTTAAAATAAGCTCCAGTTTGGGTGGCAGGGTCTGGTATTGAATCAGGTCGTCCAACTCCAGGGGGTTGACGGCAAAGCGACGGATCGAGAGCATCGCGCCGTCCACCGCCAGGGGGGGGATGACGGCATTGACACGGGAGCCGTCCGGCAGTCGGGCATCCACCATGGGGGACGATTCGTCGATGCGGCGCCCTACCGAGGACACGATCTTGTCGATGATTTTGCGCAGATGATCGTCATCCTTGAAGCGGCCGTCGGTGGCTTCCAGCTTGCCGAAGCGTTCCACGTAGATACTGCCGTAGGTGTTGACCAGAATATCCGACACATCCGGGTCTTTTAGAAAGGGCTCGAGAGGCCCGTAGCCCATAACCTCGTCGACAACTTCCGAAAGGATCTTTTCACGCTCCTGAAGGTTCAGGGGCAGGCTGTCGGGGTCTTCCGCCAGAATGCGCTCGACGGCACGCCGAATCTGGGGAATGAGCTCGTCGCGGTCGAGGCGCTCAATGATCGACAGGTCGACTTTTTCGAGAAGTCGATCATGGATGCGGGATTTGAATTCGAAATACTCATCCGGCATGTATTTTTTAGAAGGCGTCGGCTCTAATTGGACGACTTTTCGTGATCTTGCCAGCATGATGAGCTCCTTTTTGATATGCAGCTTATTATTGGGTTCACACCGCGCCAAATATCAGCCCTGTTCTAGAAGAACAGCCACTTGCGGGTTTTCTTGCTTTTCGTCCGAACGCCCGCTAACGTTTCAGCCAGCTCTTGGAAGCTTTTCGATAGGGGCGATCGAGGGAACTGTTCCAGGAGGGTTTTGCCCTGGTTGATGGCGGACATGGAGGTGGCGTAATCGTTGGGCACCACCCAGAAAAGTTCCTGATTGATGCTCTCTTCGGCATCCTTCAACGACACTTCGCTTTTCTTCAGGAAGCGGTTGACGATGATTTTGATCTTGTCGCGACCGGCGTAACCCATGTTCAGATAGGACTGTATGAGCTTGTTGGTGTTGGCGAGGCAGGGCAGGCTCAAGGTCGAGATCAAGAGAACGGCCTCCGCCATTTGCGTGATCTTCAGAGACGTGTCGCTGGTCGATTGACCGGTATCGACGATGATAAAGTCGAACATGGTGCTCATCTGGCTGAGCAGGCGTTCGATGATGGCCGGAGTCGGCTCGATATGGCCGTTCAGGTAGCCCGGCGAGGTCAACACGTGAACCCCGGTGGGGTGCCGGTCGAGAACCTTCATCAGAAAGGTGTCGTCCAGGCGATCGATGTTCTTGGTGATTTCCCCCCAGTGGAACTTGGACTTTATGTCCATAAAAAGGGGGATGTCGCCAAAGAGGGTGTTCATATCCATCAGGGCCACCGAGGGCTGCCCCTTTTGCATGGAAATTGACGTGGCCAGATTGACGGCCACCGTTGTGCTTCCCACTCCGCCTTTGCTGCCGATGACATTGAAAATGCGGCCCAATTTTTGGACCGGCGCACTTTCCTCCGAACGCACTTCCCGAACGAAAGCATCCAGGGATTTGATGATATCATCCTTATCCAGTGGATCGGTAAAGTAATGCTTGAGACCGATTTTGATGACGTTCAGAAGTACGTCAGGGTCTGTGGATGTGGAGTAGATGAACACGTCCTTGATCTCTCCGCGATCCAGCAGACCTTTGACCTGCTGCAGTTCCCGCAGCGGCTCATCACGCAGTTCGTAAATCAATAGATCCAGTCTGGCGGAGCTTTTGTGGCCTGCCAGGGCGAAGTTGTCATGGCGCTGGATGATGTCCTGGAAAAGTACCGCACATGGGGTGTCCTGAACGGAAAGTTTTATCTTTAATTGTCTGTCTTCCATTTTGTTTACCTTTATTTAAGGTTTTGCGGTTCAATCCCTTCTAATCGACCAGAACAGGAATCTCGGCCAGGATACCGAAATTCCTTCCCCCGGTCAGACCGGCCGGATCATGGGGTGTGCAATCCGGAAGAAAGTAGATGCCTTTCTTCTGATATGGTGCCGGCGATCCATCCACGTTCTGCAGTCCGAAAGCATTCACGAAACTGTCCCAGCGAACCATGCCGTCGGGGTCGCTGCTGGACCAGGACACCGTGTTTCCGTTGGAACCTGGGGCGGTCATGGATGTGGGCGCGTTGCTGTAGGAGGGATCTTCACCGGGACCGGTGATCCAGACCACGTTCACGTTGACCGCGCCCACCAATTCCTGGCAGGTGGTGATGTTGTTGCCCGGGCAGGTCACCACGGGCAGCAGCATGTTCCAGGCCGTCGACTGTCCGGATTCGTTGGTCCAGCAGTCGTAAAGATCGCTGAAGGCCGACTGGATCTGGCCGCCGTTGGTGGCCAGATCCCTGCCCAGGGTGAGGGCCGGGGCGCCGCCCGAACAGATCAGGCCGCTCACTTCCTGGGCGTTGGTGCCGCCGGTGCAGGGGGTCTCCTGGTCGAAGCTGGTCCAGCCCCCGGTTTCGTTGGATTCGACATTCTGTCCCGAGTTGATCATACGGCCGATGTTGCAGTCATAAACGCCGTTGTCGAGAATGCTGTCCTCACAGATGGCGATGGGCTGATCCGCTTCCCCCGGAAGCAGCGATCCGGCAAAACCGATATAGGCTGAGGCATGGGCCGACATCAGAAATTCTTCGATGCCGAAGATCCGGGCAAAGAAGGACGCCACGGCCGTGTCCTGGCGCCGCACGGTGACGCGGACCGCATTGATGAAGTCCGTGTTGGCATCGAGTTCGGCCGTGCTGACGCCCCACAGGTCCACCGGCACCAGGGAGGCGTTAGGTGTAAAGGTTTCGGTGGCGAAGCTCCAGTGCCCCCGTTCGACATCGGCACCATTGCTGCCGGCCGTCCAGTTGACTTCCACCGGGACGCCTTCGCTCAGGTTGGCAATCGCGGCATCATGGGCCGTCTGGTTGGCCCCGGCGTTGACGCTGGTAGCGTTGCCGTTGAGATAGAGGACCCGGGCACCGGCAAGGGCC
>JAERRP010000273.1 GCA_016735415.1 Desulfobacterales bacterium
ACCTTTCAATGGTGTTATGCCATCTACGGCATCGACCGCCGACTGACCGGCGTGGTGGGCTCGGCCGTCTTCAAAGTCTTCGATTTCCAGGTGGCCCGTACCGGTTTAAATGCCGCCGAAGCGCAGGCCGCCGGTTTCGAGGCCGAGTCCGTGGTCATCAAATCACGCTCGCGGGCCCATGCCCACCCGGGGGCTTCGGATATTTATGTCCATATGGTGGGCGATCGCGGTTCGGGCCGCCTCCTGGGGGTCCAGATGGTCGGTCGCGACGGCGTGGCCCACCGTCTGCATGCCCCGGCCGTGGCCCTGCACGGTCAAATGACCGTGGAGCAGTTCAGTTTGATGGATCTGGCCTATGCGCCGCCCTTCGGTCCCACCTGGGACCCCATGCTGACGGCGGCCAATCAACTGCTGAAAAAATTGTAGAAGCTATCATGAATTCTGATCGGAATCGACCGAAGGGGTCTTCTGATCTTCTTGATCCTCTGATGGGGGAAGACCTGCCAACCCGGCTTCCTGCGCCGCCTGCGCCAGTTTGGCCTCCAGCTTGAGCGCCCGGCGCCGGCTTTTCTCAGCCTCCCGCCGGGCGTCCTCGACCTCACGATCCAGCGCTTTCTTGGCCTGCAGGTCGATATAACCCTTATCGGCATTGATCATTTCCGACAAGTGGGCCTGGCTCCGGGCGACCGCCTCGGCCGCGCTGACGGCATCCCCCTTCGCTTTTTCCAGTCGCCGGTGAAGTTTCTCCAGTGCATCGCGCATGCCGGCCAGTTCAGCGGCACGCCCCTCCTCGGGTTCGGCCTCCAGATCCAGATCGCGGGCAGCGGTTACCATGACGGTGGTAGGTAGTTGCTTCAAGAGGTCTTCGGTCGGGCCATCCCAGTTCAGTTGAATCAGGTTATCGCGAAACCGAAAGGGCAGGAAAAGAAGGGCCGCATCCGCCGTCTGCTGAACCAGTTCGTCCCTGTCACCGTGCGGCAGAATGACCGGTTCCCCATTGATGCGGAAGGCTGCCAGCAGATCCGCCAGCAACCGGCCGTCCTCATCCGGCGTGCCCGGCAGGGCCGCGTCGGGGGCGATCACACGAATCCGGGCCTGGGACCAATCGTCATGCCGCGTGATCAGGTAAGCCAGCAGAAGCATCAGCCGCCCGGTGGCATCGTTGCGCCACCACACGTCGATGCGTGGGGGCTCCGCCGTCAGCCGTTCGTGATCCGGCCATTTGGCTTCGTCCGTTGAAAGAATAACCACATGGCAGGCCTGACGAAAGGCTTCGCGCACGTGGCGCCCGAAAAGAATTTCCTGGAAACCCTGCGCTTTGGGGAGGCTGGTATCCATCCAATTGACCAGCACCGTGTTCACCCTCAGAGGCCCGATGCCGGCCGCCTGCACCAGATGGTGTACCCCGGTTTCCATATCTTCGGAGGTGATCACCAGCGGGAAGACATTGAAACCGCCGTCCGTGATGGCCTGACGGAGTTTTTTGAAGGCCGCCTCGCGCCGGGGCAGCATTTTCACCCCGCGGCCCTCAAGGATCCGGACCAGGGTGGTCAAGCCGCTGCCTCCCTCGATCCACTCCGCGAACGTCAGCAGGCGGCCCCGGCGTTCAGGCCGGTTGGAAAACGCCAGAATGTAAGGGCGCCAGTCCCGGTCGTGCTCGGGCTCGGCCGCCGCCTTGAATAAATTTTCCCGTACCCGTTGCAGATGGTAGCTGCGCCGGCTGTCGGCCCAGCGGGCCGGGCCGGCCGTACGCTTCACGTACTGGAAAACGGCGAACAGGACGGACAGGGCGACAACGCTGGCCCGCCAGTCAACGGCAAACATCACGGCCAGGCACCCCAGGGCGCCGGCCAGGCTCAGTCGGGGATGGAAGAACCGGAAACGGGGCCGGAACGACGGGCTGGCGGCACGGGCCTCGAAATAGGTGGCATAGTTGAGCAAGCCGTAGGAAATCAGGAAAAACATGGACACGATCGGTGCGATCAGATTCAGGTTGCCCAGGGCCACGGTGGCGTAGGCAATCCCCGCCGAGAGGAAAACGGCCCGACGCGGATTGTTGGCGGGGCCGGCCCCCCTGGCAAAGGCGTTCAGGAAAGCAAAGATGCGGTCCCCGGCCAGCGACTGCAGGATGCGCGGACCGCCCAGGAAGGAGGACATGGCCGAAGACAGGGTGGCCGCAATCACCCCGGCATCCACCAGAAAGCCGAACCGGGCCACGCGTTGCATGGCCCGGTAATCGCCCCGCAGCACATCTTCCGGCAGCACCCCGGCAAATATCACCGCCACCGAGAAATAGACCAGGACGGAAATCCCCACGGCCATGAAAGTGCCCAGCGGGATACTGCGGCCGGGGTCTTTGAGATCGCCGGACATGCTGACCCCCTGGGTAAAGCCGGTGACCGCCGGGAAGAAGATCGCAAAAACCACCCAGAAGGGCTGGGCTCCGGCTGGTGGTTGCCAGTCCAGCACGATCTGGTCCAGGTTCCAGGCGCCGAGCGCCCCGGTATAAAAGGAGGCCAGAGCCGCCAGCAGAAGGGCCATGACGACATATTGAAACCGGGTGGCCCAGTCGGCCCCCAGCCAGGCCAGCACGAACAGGGCCGTCACCGCCAGAGCCGCAGCCAGCCGCGGGCTCACCGCCCACGCCGGCGGCAGCAGGACCACCAGGGCCTCCCCGAACCCGATGCAGTAAAAAGCGATCGAAACGGACTGAGCCATGAACAGGACCAGCCCTAAAGCGCCCCCGAATTCGGGGCCGAGCGTGCGCGAGATGACATAGTAATCCCCACCGCCCTTGACGCGCAGGTTGGTGGCATTGGCCGCCAGCGACAGACTGGTCAGCACCGAAATCGCATTGGCCAGCGCGATGATCAAAAGCGCGCGGGCCAGCCCGGCTTCACCGACCACGTACCCCAGCCGCAGAAAAAGGATGATGCCCAGGATGGTGAGGACGCTGGGGGTGAAAACCCCGGCGAAAGTGCCCATGGTGCCGCCTGCAGGGGAGGCCTTCCGCTCTGAATGATTTTGATCGTTCATGCGTGTTCCCGGCGGTTCGAATCTGCAGGGGAGATCTTGAAACCGTTCCGACCTGCTCCGGATCGGACCCCGCCCGAAAGGGGCATCAGGTCTTTTCGGGGTCCGGGACTTGCGGCCGAAATTCTTCGGGATAACTTCGGATGTGCAAATCCTGCTGGGGGAAGGCAATCTCGATGCCGAGTTGGCGGAAGCGCCGGTCGATTTCGCACCGGATCTGGCTCGGTATCTGCCAGTAATGACCTACGTGGGTCCAGATGCGCAGGCGGAAGACCAGGGCACTGTCGGCATGATCGATAAAGAGTACATCCGGCCGCGGGTACTTCAATACCTCGGGCGTTTCCCGGGCAACTCCCAGCAGCGTTTTCTGCACCAGGTCGATGTCCGACCCGTAGGCCACGCCCACTTCGATTTGGCGGCGCATGCGCTTGTCCTTGAAACTCCAGTTGGTCACCTGCTGACTGATCAAATCCGAGTTGGGGATGATCACCGAGGCGTTGTCGAAGGTCTGCACCACCGTGGCGCGCACGTTGATTTTCTTGACCTCGGCCCACAGACCGTTGATCTCGATATAATCCCCCACCTGGATAGGCCGCTCGAAGAGCAGGATCAGGCCGCTGATGAAATTGTTGAAGATGTTCTGCAGTCCGAACCCGATTCCGATGCTCATGGCCCCGAAGACCACGGCCAGGGAGGTGGCGTTGACCCCCAGGACCCCGAGGGCCAGCAGCAGCCCCAAACCCCAGCCCAGGTAGCTCGAGATCGTGAGGATCGAATCCTTGAGCCCGCGCTCCAGCGGCTGCTTGTCCAGGATATGATGGTTTAACAGCGAACGTCCAATGCGCACGGCGATGTAGGTCAGGTAAATGATGGCAACGGCCAGCGCGATACCTTTGATACTGAGTTTCAGGCTGCCGATCGTAAACGTTAAACTGATGGAGTGCCCCAGATGCGACTGAATATAACCGTCGCTGTCCCATACCCAGAGAACACTTGCTACCAGAACAAAAAACCAGGCGTCCCGGACGAGATGGATCAGGCACCAACGCCATTCATGGGCGCTGGTCAGGGGATGTTCCTCATCGGCTGCGGTCGCTTCGGCCTGGTGATCATGGTGCCACTCCCGGATGGCGTTCAGACTGATCCAGCCCCAGAACAGCAGGGCTGCGGTCGCGGTCCAGGCGCCAATCCAATGCCCGGCCAGATGGCCATAGCCGACCAGGTTGAGCAGCAGGGTCCCGCCGAAGACAAGATAACCCCACCCCCGGAACAGCGCGATCCATTTCGGGTCAGGCCCGGCCTGACCGTCGCGCATCCCCTCGGCCACGACCGGTTTCATCTGCCGCCAGAAAACCACGGTCCAGGCCAGAAGAACGGCCGCCAGAACGTCCCGTGCCATCCAGGTCAGGAGGCTATCTCTTCCAGCTACCCAGGTCAGTATGATAATGACAAATGCCATCGTGCGGAATAACCGGAACAATCGCTTCAAGTGCCGGGATGCGAAAGACCGCAATCCGGTCGGCGGACCGCGGAACCCATATTCAAGATAATCGAACCCCCAGCGCGTTATCAGTAAAATCAGGAAAAAATGGAACAGGAAACGTCCCAGACCGATATCGAGGAGCGACAACTGGAAGGAACTGTAGATACCGAAGAGCGCCGTCATGCCGAGGTATGGCAGGGAGCGCCGCAGCAGGAGCAGTCCCATGCAGCGAAAATACCAGCCCGGTCCCTCACAGCTTTTTTCGATCCGCTGCAGGAGGGCCCGGCACCGGCTTTGAAGCGCTGTTATGGAAATTAGGAAAATCAAAAAAACAGCCCAGCGGGCAACTCCGTCCATTTTGATCTGACCCCACTGGACTTTCCACAGCGCGGGGCTGAAAACCGCCCCGATGCGGCTTCCGAATAACCGAAGCCTTTCCTGGAAGGCCTCACCACTCAAACTGCGGTTGCGGTCGGAGCGTGTAAAGAGCGATGTTTTTTTCCGGCTTTTCAGCTGGGTTGCGAGTTTTTCACCGATCGTCTTTTTGGCCTCCAGGGCAGCCTTCATCCGGCCCAGCAGATCCCCGTAGATTTGCAGATAGCGCTCGCGCCGCCGTTTCTTTTCCTGCAGGACCTGGAGCAGTTTGCGGTTGGCGGCTTCCAGTTTCTGCTTGTGGGTGCCGGGAAACTGAGACTGCTGAATAGCGGCAATCTGCTTCTGAGCCAGTTCGATGCGGTCGGCGGTTTGTGTGGCCAGGATCGAGGCCGAATCCCATCGTTCCTGAAACGTTTCGAGACGTTCAGCCAGGGTGCGGGATGCGCGCCGGTTGTTTTTGAGCGCATTTTCCAGATCCTCGATCCGGAGCCGGGACACCAGCAGCAATTGGCCCTGGGCGGTATTCTGGGAATCGTAGGCCTTGACTTCGGACTGGACCGCCTCCTTGATGGTCTCCAGGTGGCGCACCTGCGCCTTCAGATCCGTGAGTTCGGCACGGTGGCTGGCCAGGGCGTTTTCGAGGGATTTTTCCATTTGCGCCGGGACGACCGGAACGTCGACCGTGCCGGTTTCTTCTTCAGGCCAGACGTTGCCAGGATAGAAGATGCCCGCATAGAGAACCAGGATAATCAAGGCTGAAGCAGCCGATAAGCTGTTGGCCATTCTGTCTTTCAATAATCCTGTTCGGTTGGGCATGTCGACAATACCTCGGATAATCAAAAAGGACCCTCAATATAGGGGGGCGACGAAAAGCGATGATGAACAATGAGACCTGAACAGGGAATATTGAATAAAGAGAACTGGAAGTCAACCGGATCTTCAAAGCGACGGATTGTACCCCTTCGAATTCACTTACATTTTTAGGCCATGCCAATCCAATCTGGAGCCGCGTCCTGCCCCTCAGGCGGCTTGACAGAAAGGGCCCGATGATTATTTTGACATAAAAATTCGGAATAATTCTTACGGGTTGTTCTGCTTATAACACAATTCATCCGTGTGACAAAAAGAACAAGGGAGAACCAAATGACCATCATCAAATGGAGCCCGGCGCGGGAAATCGCCAGCCTGCAGCAGGGCATCAACCGCCTGTTCGAAGATGTGTTTTCGCAATCCGGGGATTATGACAGCGAAACCATGGGCGTCTGGCGTCCGCTGGTGGACATTATCGATACGGAAACGGCCATCGTGATCTATGCCGAAATCCCGGGGGTGGAAAGGGCGGCGGTGGCCATCGAGGTCAAAGACAACGTGCTGTCGATTACCGGCGATCGCAACGTCGATCCCGCCAGCGGCAGTGGCAGTTACCTGCGCAGCGAGCGGGTTTTCGGCAAGTTTAAACGCGCCTTCGCCCTGCCGGCCATGATCGGCACCGAAAAAATCAGCGCCGGCTTCAAGAACGGCGTTCTCAAAATCACCATCCCCAAACCGGAAGCAGAACAACCCTGCCAGGTGTCGATCAAGGTCGAATAACGCCGATGCGGTAATCCCGACGGCCGGCACCCTTCAAAAGGGAGTGGTGCGGGGTCAGGTCTTCATTCTTGACAATGGCCATTGTCAAGAATGAAGACCTGACCCCGCACCA
>JAERRP010000165.1 GCA_016735415.1 Desulfobacterales bacterium
GCATCTTAAACCCTTCCGAAACATTCATGGCTGTTCCAAGCTTGACTTTGTGGAACAAAAGCACTAGCCTTTTTTGCATAATTAATCAATACATCAGGAGCGAGAATGTTATGAGGACTAAAAAAATTACTCTACCCGAGTCGGAGATACCGCGTCAATGGTACAATATTATGGCGGATATGCCCGCACCCATGGAACCGCCATTACATCCGGGAACCAGCGAACCTGCCGGCCCCGACGATCTGTCGCCCATTTTTCCCATGGGGTTGATTGAGCAGGATATGAGCCAGGAGAGGTGGATCGATATACCGGAAGAAGTGCTGGAAAAATACGCCATCTGGCGACCGACTCCCCTTTACAGGGCCTACAGCCTGGAAAAATTTCTCGATACGCCGGCCAAAATTTATTACAAAAACGAGGGTGTCAGCCCGGCCGGCAGCCACAAACCCAATACGGCCATTCCACAAGCCTATTACAATAAGGTGGCCGGAACCAAGAAGATCATCACCGAAACCGGCGCGGGCCAGTGGGGAAGCGCCCTGGCCATGGCGTGCGCTTTTTTTGACCTGGAATGTAAGGTCTATATGGTGAAAGTCAGTTATAATCAGAAACCTTACCGACGTCTCATGATGGAAACCTGGGGGGCCCAATGCATCGCCAGTCCCAGTACCGAAACAAACGCCGGTCGCACCATTTTGGAGCAGAATCCCGAATCGCCGGGAAGTTTGGGCATTGCCATCAGCGAGGCCATAGAAGAAGCCGTTAACACCGAGGGCGCAAAATATTCTCTGGGCAGCGTTTTAAATCATGTGATGCTGCACCAGACCATCAATGGATTGGAGACCCAGAAGCAGATGGCCATTGCCGGGGATTATCCGGACGTGGTGATCGGATGCGCCGGGGGCGGAAGCAACTTCGCCGGCAACTGCACCCCCTTTGTGCGGGACAAGATCCATGGGAAAGAGATTGATATTATTGGCGTAGAGCCCAGCTCATGTCCCACCATGACCAAGGGACCCTTTGCCTACGACTTCGGGGACACGGTCCAGATGACGCCGCTGCTGCCCATGTATACGTTGGGGCACAACTTTGTGCCGGCGCCCATTCATGCAGGGGGATTGCGTTATCATGGCATGGCCCCCATCATCAGCCAATTGCTTCTGGACAAATTGATTCGGGCGGAATCCGTACACCAAATGGAAACTTTCCAGGCGGGCATCACCTTTGCGCGAACCGAGGGGTTTATCAGCGCACCGGAGTGCAACCATGCCATAGCCATGGCCATCCGTGAAGCGCTGAAAGCCAAGGAAGAGGGCAAGGAAAAGGTGATCCTGTTTAACTGGAGTGGGCATGGTCTCGTGGACATGGCGGCCTATCAGGCTTATTTTCAGGGTGATCTTAGCGATTATCCCCTGCCGAAAGAAGAAATTAAACGGGCACTGGAAGACATTGCGTCGCTTCCCAAGCCAAAACGATACCAGCCCGGCCGTCTTGAGTAGGTCCTGGAATTACGACTTTCGACCCTGGCAAAGCGTATTTTCCGGGGTCTTGTCGATGATATTCGAACAGGCGGGTAAAATATGACGAAAAGCACTCCCCCAGCAGACGAGCGAACGATTCGGTGCCCCAGACTGGGCCATCAGATATCTTTTTCATTTTGTCGTTATGAAAACAGAGGACTGCCATGTTTTAAGACCTTGGACTGCTGGCACGCCCATTTTCCCGTAGAAGCCCATTTGCGGGCGGAATTGACGCCTGAGGACTGGGAAAAATCATTTAATCGTCCGTTGAAACCTAAAGTGACATCACTGCTTGAGCTGATTGAACAGGCTAAAAAAGTCAAGAAACAAGAGACGTGAAAGGGGTTTCTTGAGAGATCAACCATCATATTATAAATCCTAAAGTGGCGGGCATTGTCCTTGCCGCCGGGGCCTCTACGCGCATGGGCACGGCAAAACAGCTCTTGCCCGCTGCCGGTATGACGCTTGTTGAGAGGGTCCTGAGTGCGGCCCTTGGGTCCCGACTGGACCGCGTGGTTCTGGTTCTGGGGCATCAAGCCCATGAGATAGAGACAGCATTGGGCCGGATGGTCCGGGAGCCGAAATTGACCATTGTCCATAATCGGCAGTATAAAAAAGGGATCAGTTCTTCCCTCGTGGCGGGGTGCCGGAGCGGTGGAGCTTAGCGGAATGAGTGAAATTGAAGATAGCGAATATTACAAAACAGTACGCCCGCTTTTACATGTAGATAAAAAAGAGATTTTAAATTTCTTACATGTAAATAAAATAAAATATTTTTTAGACTCTTCAAATAGTGATAAAAAACAT
>JAERRP010000024.1 GCA_016735415.1 Desulfobacterales bacterium
ATCGGCAACATCGTCTGTCTCCAGCCCTTCGGCTGCATTGCCAACCACATTACCGGAAAGGGGATGGAGAAGAAGCTCAGGGAGATGTTTCCGTATCTGAATTTGCTTTCTCTCGACATGGATGCAGGGGCAAGCGAGGTCAATATACTGAACCGGCTCCATTTCATGGTAACGGCGGCCCGGGAACAGGTGGCCCGCGATGTGGGGACGTTGGTCGGGCCGGAAACAGTTCAGCGCGCTACCATTCCCACTGTATGGGCGCAGGAACTTAATGTGTTCAACAATTACGCATCACTGGAGGTTGAAAAATGGAGGGCCTGGGTGTCCGGTCTGGGATTGTGGGAAAAAGCGCGAAAAATCAGGCGAAGAATCAGCTTGTAACCATCAACATCATTAAAAGTTAAGGGGGTACAAACCATACCGGGAAATCAAATGAGAGATCGCAATGCTAATACCACAGACTTTAAGGGTCGACTTACGTCCATAATTAGCTTGGAAACAGAATATCCCATGCAGGCAGCGACTCATACAAATGACAAGGATGCTCTGTCTGCCGGTCATGAGAACGAGCGCTCTAATCGGCAGCGACGACCGCGGACCTGATTCCCTGAATATCCACCCCACCCCGACAGAGGTGGTCGCGATTCCAGTATCCGCGTTTCAGGGTTCCATAGATGAAGAGTCTCAGGACCTTGTTGTGTTTTCCATGGGAATCGGATGTGTTCAGAAACAGGGAGGAAAACGCCGATCGGGTCCGTTCCAATGCAGTTCCTGCAAATTTTCCCACTTTTCGCCGCCTGAAAAATCGGTGTTGAACCACTCGTCTCCCAAGCCCGAGTTGGGTGTCCTTGTCAGAAAAAAGGTGCTCATTACGATGCAATGTATTACTCATCATCATTCCGAACAATCCAGTTTTGGCGAAACAGATTTGCCCATCAGTTGAATCCATCTTAATATGGGCCACCCGACAATGATTCGCAGGCGGCCAGTATCAATAGAATCCACTCAAAAGTGCCTCTATAACGAATTTGATTTTATTGGGTCATGAATCACAACTTGCCTTTATCCTAATTCTGTAATAGCGTTTTATTTTTTAACTTGGATAGAATCAATCTGATGGTCCAAAGAACATGGAGCTCGCCGAGAAACAGCGCTCCTTTGCCTTCTGGTTACTAGGTCTCTTACCATAACGCCATCTGCCTTTACCCAAGATCTCTATCCGCATATGTCAATTGTATCGGATTCAGGTACTTGGGTAAGATATAGCGCCATTAGTACAGGCATCAACGATTACAAGACTGGAGCCGGATGCAGACAGCGGTGAAGGATTGCTCCGTAATCAGGGATCCCGTGGTGTCTCGGTAGGGGTTTGATAAAAAGAATGTAATCTCGCGGGAGGACAAAAACACCAGTCGGATCCAGATCATACACAACCTGCCATAGCTGACCAAATCCATTAGCAAAGAGACAACCTTTTTGTTTACTACGCTAATCACGGATGGCTTGGACATGTTAATCTGGCGACTGAGTACGGCACTGCAGCTATAGGGACGCGCTGCTCAGAACTTTGAAACTTCGTTAATCGTGAACCCAAAGAGGGGAAAATGAATGTAAGGCCGCAGCCAGCCTGTTTTCCCCCGACCGTTGCCGACGGCAAGAACCTAAGCGAGGCGGGTGGCTATCAGGCCGTAGTATTGGCTGCAGCGGCGGGTGACAACAAAGCGTTCACTGAGATAGTTAATCGCTTCCATGGCATGGCATCAACTATTGCCGGACGATGGTTTGATGACAAAGGGCTGGTTGAGGACGCCGTGCAGGAAGCGTTTTTAAAGGCCTTTTTGAACCTTTCCAGGTTAAGAGACGCTCAGGCCTTTCCGTCATGGTTCAGAAAAATTCTTCATAACAGCTGTAATCGACTGAAAAAGCGTCAAAGCCAGCTGCTTCTGGATAACGGGGAAGCTCTGAAAACCCTGCCTGACCCAACCCCGGATCCCTATGAACAGATGGTGCGTTATCAAAACCGGGAAATTGTTGCTGAGACCTTGAACGCACTTGACGGTGTTGCGCGCGAGGCCTGCATCCAGCGCTACATTTTGGGGCTTCCCTATAAGCAGATCGCCGCCGCCTTGCAGGTACCCGAGGGAACCATTAAACGGCGACTTCACGACGTCAGGAACAGGATGATCAGGGCGTTCCAGACCCACGACGAACCCGTTATCCGCGTCGGATATCTTCCCATCACCGACCACATCTTGGCCATGGCTTCGCATTGCATCAACAGAGGCCCCTTGGAGATTCGGCTGAAAAAATTTCTTTCCTGGGCCAGCCTGGCGACCTCTCTGGAAACCGGTTTGCTGGATGCAGCTTTTGTTATGGCACCGATGGCGATGGCTCTGCGCAATAAAGGCGTTCCTATTGTCTACGTCATGGACGCGCATCACGATGGCAGTGCCATCACTGTGCGCAAAGATCTGGACGTGGGGCGGTTATGGATGACTGAAAATCGAGTGGGCTTGCCTTATGCCACCTCGACACACAGCATACTGTTCGCTGACATGGTTGGGATCTATCGCGAGTCTAATCCGTCGGCCATAAAGACCCGGTATCAGGGACCGTCCTATTTGCTCAACTCCCTTATCAGCCGCGAAATCGACGCCTTTTTCTGCGCTGAGCCCTGGAACACCAAGGCTGTAATTGAAGGAGCTGGGACTATCCTTGCCCGTTCGAAGGACTTTTTACCCGGACACATTTGCTGCATTCTGGTAGTCAGAGAGGCCTTTTTGGAAAAGCACGGGGACCGGGTGCGCAGTTACCTCCGACTTCTTCTTTCGACCAATGAATACCTCTTGGCAGACTTCAGCCGCGGCGCCAAAATCCAAGAACGCTACACCGGCGTGTCCGCCGATATCATCGGGCACGTCCTCAATAATCGCGAAATCACCTTCAATGAAATTATCCCGGATCGCGGCCGTATTGAATCGTTGATGCGTCTTGCCATGCGAACCGGTGTTCTCGATGCCCCATGGGATATAGACGCATTCCTTTGCACCAGTATTCTTTAGTAAATCCCCCCGGTGTTTTTTTAAAACCGAACTTTTTTAAACCGGACCGTCCCTATATATTAAAGGCTCATAGGGATTTGATTCTGGTTATCGTGGACCACTACGGTCAAAACACAGAGGAAGGAGAGGGAGTATGGCTGCTAATGTCGACGAACTCGTCGTAAGAGTCGCTGACATCTGCACTTACAAATGGGACATGATCCGCCACAGGCCGATGGCCTACCTGATTTCAGGATTTGCCGGGGGGGCAATGGTCGTATTTGGCGCCACCTTGGCGTTAGCGGTGAGTGCCGGCGTGTCGGAGAAGCTTGCGCCGGGGCTGGCCAACCTCCTTATGGGACTCGTGTTCATGTTTTCCCTGGTAATCATTATGGTCAGTGGCATGACACTCGTAACGGCCGACATGTATATCGGGGTTATCGGAGTTTTCCACCGCCGGATCAACTGGAGGTGGTTCCTCTGGGGCATCACACTCGGATACATTGGCAACTTCCTCGGCAGCATGTTTTTCATGTGGCTCATCAGCAAGTCTGGAAGTTATGCTTACCTGCCCTGGCTTTTGCGATCCCACGCCATCGGTGTGGCCAAATTGGGGCAAACCGCATCTCAGATCTTTGTGATGGGTATCGTTTGCACCTGGATGCTTCAAACTGCAGCCATCCTCTATGTCAAAGCCGACAGTGACATCGCCAAAATCGCCATGGCGGCTTACGGGCCCCTGGCATTTGTGGCCGGCATGACCGAGCACTGCATCGCCAACATCGGATTTTTGGCCCTACCCCTGTTCCAGCAAGACTTCTATTTGAAAGCGATCGAGAACATTCCCGGCCTGGCCCCGGTCGTTCTCCACTGGGGATTTGGCCAATACGGCTGGGCTCACAACCAGCTCTAC
>JAERRP010000041.1 GCA_016735415.1 Desulfobacterales bacterium
ACATACTCTTGCCCACGGTTTCCGATCTTCTTTTTACCCAGCCCATCCGTTTAATCCCGATCCCCTGGATTGAGCTGACGCGCCACACCGAAAATGTCCTGCCGGCCGTGGCCACGGGGATCCAGCTGGACCTGGGGCTGGTATTCATCGGCATGGTGCTGCCCTTCTGGGCGGTCGTCGGCGGTCTGGTGGGGTTGATCATCACAGTGGTGGCCAACCCGGTGCTCTACCGCCATGGGGTCCTGCACCGCTGGCACCCGGGCATGGGGACCGTGGACACCATTTTCGCCAACAACTTCGATTTTTACATGAGTTTCGGCATCGGGCTGGGGCTGGCCATCGCCTTCATCGGGATCTGGCATGTGGTCAAATCCTTCCGCCAGCAGCACGATGTCGAACGCGGCCGCTGGCAGGATCTTTTTCAACCCCCGCCCGGACGCGGCGATTTCAATTTCTGGATTTCGATCGGCATCTATGTCTTCTCTACCCTGGCCTATGTGGGGCTATGCGTCTGGCTGGTCCCTACCTTCCCGTGGATTTTCTTTATCTGCTACGGCTTTATTTATACGCCCCTGGTGTCTTACATTACCGCACGCATGGAGGGTATTGCCGGCCAGTTTGTAAGCCTGCCGCTGATTCGGGAGGCCAGTTTCATTGCCGGGGCCAAGTTCTTCGGCTACCAGGGCATCGAGATCTGGTATGCGCCCATACCGATTCACAATTACGGCGAGGCCACGGTCAATTTCCGGATGATCGAATTGACCGGCACCAGCATCCGCGGCATCATCAAGGCTGAAATCGTGGTTTTTCCGGTGGTCATGATCTCCAGCCTGCTGTTTTCCCAGTTTATCTGGCGCCTGGCCCCCATTCCCTCCAGCAGTTATCCCTACGCCCAGGAACTCTGGCATCTGCAGGCCCTCAACACCCTGCTCATGCAGACCTCGACGATCGAAGGCAATTCCCTGTTTTTTCAGGCCCTGAATGCATCCTATGTGTTTTCCGGGGTGGGTTTCGGAGTGATCACCTACATTATCCTGACTTTTCTGGGGCTGCCGGTGCTGCTGATCTACGGGGTGGTACGCGGCCTGGGCCAAAGTGCGCCGCATGGATTGATCCTGGAGCTCTTCGGTGCCCTCGTGGGCCGCTATTTTTTCTATAAGCGTTACGGGGCCATGTGGCGCCAGTACGCCCCCGTCCTGCTGGCCGGGTTTTCCTGCGGCATGGGGCTCACCGGTATGCTGGCCATGGGATTTACCCTGATCTTGAAATCCCTGAGCCGGTTGGCATATTAAGGTGGGAGCCGTTTGCCGTCTTCCGCGACCACGGACGGATGGCGCCCTGCGGTTTTCCGGATAACCAGACACGAAAGGTTCACATGGGCATGCCGTCAAGATGGTTGATCGTGATTTTGATGACCGCGATACTCGGTTTCAGTACACCGGCCGGCGCCGGACAGGATGCGGTTCCGCGTGCCATCGGCCCTTTCGCGCTCGGTCAGGATATCGCGGATCTGAACAAGGCCGTCAAAATGGAAACCAGCCTGCCGCTGCGCTACCGGGCGTACTTGAATGAGGTCGAAATCCAGCCCCTGGCCGGGTTCAAAAGCGGTTTGATTACGTATGGACGATGCGCGCAAGCGGGGCATGTCGTACGCATCAAACTCAAGTACGCGGATTCCAGCCGGGAATTCTACGATGCCTTTCTGGCGCGTGTTAAGCGGCGTTTTGGACGACCCTCCGAGTACAACGGCGATCCCTTTCACATTATCATCAGCTGGAAGTGGTCGTTCGTGGATGCCTCCGGCCGGCGCACGACCCTCGCCCTGGCGCACAATACCCGCGATGTGGAAGAAAAATACGGCAATACCGTCAAGCTCACCATGCTCAGCGCCATCGAACAAGAGCGCGAATGCTTTCTCCGGCAGAACCCCGCGACCCGTGAGCGGGAAGCCGACCGGCGCATTCCCCTGGAAAACATGTCCCCCCGGGACTGGGACCGCCTGGTGC
>JAERRP010000907.1 GCA_016735415.1 Desulfobacterales bacterium
AAATCGTCATTTTTTTACAGCGTGTCCCAGACCCACTGAAGGAAGCCTGGCGTTCAAGGTAGAGGGATGGTGTGCGGTTGCCTTCAGACGCGAAGGTGGTTATTATACGGCGTCGTCAACCGTCCATCACTTTATTCAATGTCTAAATTGAGCATCGCAGTCGTCGACAGCTTGCCGGTGTTGCTGCTGCGCGGGTTCAGCCTAAGGCCACCCGCAACTTCATCATCGAGGAGGGAAAAAACGTCATGCTGGATGAAAAGCTCCAAGAGTGCATCGAAACGGCCATCAAAAGAGAAGAAGAAGCCTTTAATTTTTATAACGATCTGGCCGGGCAGGTGGCCGATGAATCAGCGCGCGAGACGCTTTTATGGATTGCCACGGAAGAAAAAAAACACAAGGCCTATCTGGTTAAATTCCGTGACGAAGGCCAGGGTCCCGCGGGCATGCGTGTGGCCGATGTGACCTATTACAAGATTGCCGAACACCTGGAAGAACCGGAAACCTCCGAAAATATGAGCCGTGAAGAAGTATTCCTGCTGGCCTCTCATCGCGAGCTGCGGGCTTTCCAATTTTACAGCGAATTGGCGGCGCTGTACGATGAAGGCACAGAGATTCACGATATGCTGCTTCGTATTGCCAACGAGGAGCTCAAGCACAAGGAAAAGATGGAGTATTTATACGCCAACACTTCCTTTCCGCAAACTGACGGGGGCTGATGCCATTTCCCCCGGAGAAGACGCCACCGAATGTTCGCCCGGCGAGACTTTTCGGGCGGCGCCAGGCCGGGTGAAACGGTGTGCGACCGATGCCCCGATATTAGAAGAGTTTTTCAATGCATTTGCACCCCGTTCTTAGACGGCTCGCTGGGGGAATTATAATTCTGGCCGTGCTGGCCGGTTGTGCCGCAACCAGCATCTCACCCCAAAGGGAGCCCTTGAAAACATCGGTTGAGGCGCTGTACCTCAACTACTGGGATCTAAAGGGTCTGCACAGCGATCTGCACGCGGCGGCGCGCATGCACATCGAACAGTCCGGATCACAGTTGGCGGAAATCCAAAGTGCGGCCCGTTTCGTAGAGCAGGCCAATCTAATCGCTTTCTATCAGTGGGAACTGTTTTCGATAACGGAATATATTCGCGACACGGCCCGCCGCGATTTTTTTACGTTGCGCGAACGCGACCTGATCGATGCCAGCGGCAAGACGCAGGGTCTCATCCTTTCCATCAAGGTTTACGAAGCTTTTATTCGTGATGCCCAGGCTCTGGGAATCATCGACGCGTGCATCAAACGGATCGAAAAGCACATTACCCTGTACCAGCGAATGGCCAAGGAACTGCAGCGTCGGAACGGGGGACTGAAGCCCGTCCACGATCCCCTGGAAAAGCCGCTCGAAGAAGCGATTTAGCCGATGCATGGGATCGATTGAATCAGCGGTCTCCAAATCGCCGGTTTGCGTTGATTTCATCTTGACGACCCCATCACTCTCGTATAAAAGCGGCAACAAAGCGAACCCTTTCTCCGTGAATGCTGTTCGTGATCCAAGTTGTATCGCCGTTATCCCAAAGCCACTCGAACGAGGCCGCCATGAAGTCAACCCCCAAGGATAAACCCTCCGGCAGCGAAGGCAGCAGCGCACGCGAGTTGCGCCAGGAGCTGCGCTCCATGGGCATCCGCTTAACGGGTCGGGAGTCATCCCAGGAACTTTTAGCGATACTCAAAGAAGAACTGAATCGCCAATGGTTTCGCAGTGCGGCTTCCGGGAATGTGATTCGGCGCCGGCGCAAACCCCAAACCGAATAGCACATCCTATAGACGTCATCCCCCTCCCCCCCGAATCCTTCCTGCACCGGCCTGTCCTTAATTTCTGTAAATCTGACAATCTCTGTATATATCCGCCAAACCCTCCATGGCATTAAGGCTGCGCGGAAAAATAACTTCACAGTTAAAGCGCCGAGGCCTCCAGCCAGGCGGCCTTGCAAAAGTTTTTCAGGGGGGGACAAGATGATTGTGAGTGCCGAAGAAACCTATCCGGCAGCGCACCTATTCTTCGAAATATTGAACCTGATACGTTTCCACTTCCAGGCGATCCCGACGCCAGGCGTCCGCCGGCCAGCCGGCTTTGAGGCACAGGTGGGCCAGAAAATCCTCCGGACGTGAAAGCTGCTTCCAGACTTGGGGCAGGAAGGTGGCGCTGACGTAGCCTTTGCGGAGAATGACACCGTCCACATGCGGGTTAAGCCGTTCGGGAAGTTCTTTGCCCGTGGAAAAGTCAAGTTTCTGAGGTTCGGTAAGTACGCTGATTTCAATTTGAATCTGGTTCCATTCGTCGGGTGTCAAAGGGGGAAAACGCGGATCTCGAAATGCGGCGTTGAGGGCATTGGTGCGAATATTCTCGGCCAGCGGTTGATTGGCAGCCAACGAACCGATACATCCTCGGAGGTCACCGGCCTTTTTTATGGTGACGAATGTTCCTCGTTTAATGGCAAAAACCGGGATTTTTAACAGCCTGTCGAGATCGGACGGCTTTTCACAGTCAATTCCCAATTCCGCAGCAATCGTCAGGCGGGCCAGATTGAGAAGGAGTTGGCCTTCATCCGCTGTCAAGAGACGTTCGCTTGTCTTTTCGTAGATCATTTAGGTTCCTTCTTCCCATAGGCCTGATTTTACAGAGGCGGTCAATCAACGGGAGGGCCTATCAAGAGCCGGTGAACCGGAAACCCTCATTTCTGAATCGGACATGATCGTGACGTCTTAAATCCGTGGATCGACACAAATTATAAAAACATAAAATAATCGTTTATGGCACGGAAGTAAACAAACGATCGGCATTCAGATTCGAGCAACCGTCGATTGGATCTGCTTGGGGTTTTCAGGCGAGGTATGATCCAGTACGGCTGAAACCGGGACGATTTCCACGCCCGTGCCCTGAATTTCCGAGCAGAACTGGTGAAGGGCCAGGGCGGTTTCAGGGTAGGGATCGCCAATACCGATAGCGGAACCGGTTGAAAGCGCTCGATCGATCAGTTGGTAGAGCTGATCGATAATCGTATTCGGGTGGCGCGTGTTATCGAGGAAGGTATCGCGTCGACCCGTGTTCATGTTTATTCGACGGGCGGTCACATACGCGCAGGAACGATGCGAGGTCCGGCTGTCCACGAAAAACAATCCCCGGCGTTTGATGAGTTCGAGCGTGAAATGGATTTCCCGGCGGTACGATGTAAAGCGCGATCCCATATGGTTATTAACGCCGATGGCATAGGGCACTGCCTGAAAATTACGGCCCAGCATGTCTGCGATGCGCTGCATGCTGTCGCCCACAAACGCCGCTCCGGGGCCGGGATTGAGGTGGTGGTCAAACGGTTCCATCGGTTGGTGCAACAGTATTTCACATCCGAGGGCGTGAATTTCATGGGATAATGAATTGGAAAATGGGAGGTGGGGCAGTACCGCAAAAGTCAGGTTGGCCGAAATATCCATGAACTGTCGGGCCACACGTCGGCTGGATCCGATATCGTCGATGATGAGGGCGATACGAGGTGGTGGCGGGGGCGGGTTCGTTGTTGAGGCCCATCC
>JAERRP010000068.1 GCA_016735415.1 Desulfobacterales bacterium
GGTTAACAGACTGACCCCGATCACAAGTCCATCGCCGTGAGAGATGCTTTCCGGCAGCAAGGCCACAAACGTGTTGGCCAGCCAGAGCGCCCCGCCGGTGAATTGAAGCCCGACACCCATGGCACAGGCGGCGGCGTAGAGGCCCACCACATCAAAGGCCACCCCATCCTGAATATCGTCCCAGCCTACAATACGACAGAGGAACATGGCAACCACCGCGTAAAGGGTGGGGCCGCCCAAACCGTAATGTTCTCCCAGAATGATCCACGCGGCAACCAGGCAGACGAGGATAACCGACATCATCGCCTCTTTCCCGGCGAACTTGGGCATCTTGGCCACTTCCGCCTTCACCACCTCGCTCGGGTTGATATCCTTTACCAGAAACTTGGATTTAAGGCGGATATACATATAGGCCCCGATGACAACACCCATGAGCGGAACAAAGGGCATGCCGTATTTCATCCAGGAAAGGAATGAGATCGGATCACCATACTCCATCAGGTAGCCCACCATGATGGCATTTCGTCCACCGGCGGCAGGAGAACCGGGTCCTCCGTGGTTGGCGGCAAAACAGATGCCAAGCAGAAGAAAGACCGCCAATGCTCTGTCCTTTTCCACCCCGTACATCTTGCAGGTTACCTTGTAAACACCCATGAGGACCGGGATAAGCAGGGCCACCAGGGCGTGCTCGGAGAGAAAGCTTGCAGACATGGACAAAAGGGGAATAAATATAAAGGCAAAAGCCTTGGCGCTCTTGATGCGGCTCAGGAGTATCAACCCGATCCGCTTGTCCAGTCCGGTCTTGGCCACCCCCACGGCCACGGCTAATATGCCGAAGATAAAGAAGACGGCGTCCTTCATGAACGCCTTGGATATTTCATTGACGGGGAGGATGCAGAAAAGATAGAGCATCACGGCCACAAGGAGATCCGTACCACCTAACGGCAGGGCCTCAGTCGCCCAGAAAAAAACGGCCAGGAAGAATATGGCCAACATGATCTTTGCCAACTGCGCCGCCTGTATGTTCGTCATAAGGGGCTCGGAATCCGATAGGCCTTTTTGCCCCTGCGCCATTTTTGCTTTAAAGGCCTTGGGATAAAGCTTTTGATTCATGGTATCAGTGATTGTTTTACATTCCCGACCCAGCTTATATCCCGGAGGACTTGTTTTGCTTACCAGATTGATCATGCTCTGTGGGGTGGGGACAAACACAACCCCAGTAAAGACAAGCGCTGCAATCAACAAGAGAATGGGCTTATACCCCGGTTTGCTTGCCCAGAACCCTGATTTACGGTTAGTTTCAACTGCCGCGTGATGACCCATATTTTCCTCCTCAACTGTCTGTTTAGGGATACAACTACAAATGACAGATGATAAAGGCAATGATTGTGCCAAAAATCACATTCTCTGGAAATTATCTTAACACACTGAAAAAAAAGGAATTATTTTTTTTTGGTAAGCGTTGGAGGCTGTTTAACGGAGAAGATAGATGTCGGTATTTTTTACAGATTGTAAAAGCATAGAAAATTCCAATAGCCTTTTTCGGATCTATTGTTCAGAGCCGCGCTTTCTTGGCAACAGAAACCAGAGCATCGCAATATCGCCGACTCACCCAGGTCCCTCCCCGCCGCATAAAAACCCGCCCGGTCTTCTGAAGATAGTGTTTCATCTCCTTTACTTCCCGTTCTTCAAACCCCTGGGCATAGCGAAACATGTTCATCTGAAGGTCCAGGGGCAATTCGAAATCCCTGGTGAAGATTTGAGATCGGGTCTCCCACCCCATCTCGTTCAACAGATTGAGGAGCATGTGGTGGTCGGGAAAGGAAGTTCGGCGACCCAGGATTTGGCCCATGGCCCCTTGAAGGTCGTGCTCCGCCAGATGCACCAGAAAGATCCTGTTGCGGGCCAGATGATGCATTTTCCAAAGGGCCCCCTGAATATCCTCCATAAACAGGCAGTAGCCCGCGGTCACAATGTCATGGCGTCCCAACGCTTCGATGCTCATGTCCTCCCAGGAGTTTTCCATCACAACCAGGGTGTTAACACCCAAATCCCGGGCCTTTCGTTTCAGCCGGCCGCATTGGGCCGAAGAAGGTTCAACCGCCGTAACCGATCGGGCCGCCATGGCCATGGGCAGGGCCAGGCCGCCGCTTCCCGCACCCACATCCAGGACCGTTGTTTGATGATTGACGCACTTTAAAATAGGCCCCATCAGCTCGCCCGGATAGCGGGTATGGGGTTCATAGGCATCCCAGAGGTCAAAACCGTTCCAAAATCTTTTGGAATTGAGACGCCCCCGTTTTCCCGTTCGTTCCCGGTTCCAAAGGGCCATTTGACGGGTCCACGCCTTTGCACAGGCCCCCGGTTCAGAGAGTCCGGATTGCTGTAACAAAGAATCTTTATGCATATCCATGAGCATGGGTGTTATCCTGACGTTTGAAAAGGCTTGAGTTTTCCGTCCTGAAGCAAATAGGCGCGATGGCTGAAGCGCCGCACCAGATCCCTGTCGTGACTGATAAACAGGTATGCGACGCCGGTTTTTTGTTGAATGTCCTGAAGCATGCCGATGACCTGGGCCTGGGTAAGGGCATCCAGCATGCTGGTGGGTTCGTCCAGAATGATAACATCCGGGTCCGAAATCAAAGCCCGTGCCAGGGCCAGCCGCTGCAACTCCCCTCCGCTGAGCTGGCGGGGCCGCCGATCAAGGACCGTTATGTTTAAATCCACTTGACCCAACTGCTCTTTCAGAAGCCCCAGCGCCGCAGACAAACCGTGTATGCTCAGCGGCTCTTTCAAACTTCGACAAGTTCGGAAAGGTTTTGACTTTGAAACCGGATCTCCCCCGTTACACCGGCGTTTTGGGGCAAAAGGCCCATGATGGCCAGCAGCAGCACGCTTTTGCCGCTCCCGGTTTCACCCACAACGGCCAGACGATGACCCTGATTTACGGTCAGATTCACCTGATCAAGGGCGCGAAAAACGGTTCCATCC
>JAERRP010000499.1 GCA_016735415.1 Desulfobacterales bacterium
AATGCAAAAACTTAACCGGAAATTGCTGACAAAAACCCGCCTATAATAAAATTTTTTCTTTCATTATAAATTCTATTTGACATTATTTCTTTCATACTGCATGTAGGTCTCAGTGAAAATGCAACCTTTGTGGCACGCAATTAAGGATGCCCGGGGAAGGCTGGCAGCACCGGTCGACCCAGGGCATCCACAAACACCCTTACCAAGAAAGGTGTTGTCATGTTCGGCAAGTATAAGCCCTTATGGGGAAAGAAAAGACGACTCAAGTCCAGCTACGATGCCGTCATCATCGGCGGCGGCCTGCACGGCCTGGCAACGGCCTATTTCCTGGCCAAAGAACACGGTTTGACGGATGTGGCGATTCTGGAGAAGCGCTACATCGGCTTCGGCGGGGCCGGTCGCAATACCGCCATTGTTCGGGCCAACCAGCGCACCCAGTACAATGTACCGCTGTATCAGGAAGCGCTGGATCTGTGGCCGGTGCTTACGAAGGAGCTGAACTTCAACCTGATGTTCAACAACTGCGGCAACCTGAACCTGATGCACAGCGAAGCGGCCATGAAGGCCGCTCGCATGACCATCGCCACGGCACAGTTTCACGGTGTGGAAAGCCACCTCATCGATGCCAAGGAAGCCAAGGAACTGGTGCCGGCGCTGAACATCTCCGAGGATATCACCTTCCCCATCCACGGGGCCATGTACCACCCCCCTGGGGGCATCGTGCGCCACGACGCTGTGGTCTGGGGATTGGCCAAGGGATGTGCCAAACACGACGTTCACATCCACCAGCACACTGCCGCCACTGCCATCAATACCCAAGGCGGCAAGATCACCGGCGTGGAAACCACACGCGGTAGAATCAGCACCGACAAGGTCCTGGTCACCGCCGGTGGGTACAGTGCCGGCCTCATTTACCACATGCTGGGCATCAAACTGCCCATCAGCGTGCTGACCATCCAGGCCATGGTGACCCAACCCCTGAAGCCGATTCTCAATCACGTGGTCTCTTCCGGCGCTTATCATTGCTATGCCAACCAGACGCTCAAGGGTGAAATTGCCACCGGCGCTCACATGGACCCGTGGCCCAACTACACCACTCAGACCACAGCCCATTACATCAAGCACCAGGCCGAATCCCTGTCCGACTGGCTGCCCTGCCTGAACGGCGTAAAGTTCATGCGCATTTGGGGCGGGCTGGCCGATATGACACCGGACATGGCGCCTATCATGGACGGCAACGATCCCATCGACGGGATCTATATGGACTGCGGATGGGGCTATTTCGGCTTCAAATCCTGCAGCGCCGTGGGTAAATATATGGCCCGGTACATGGCCACCGGCAACTGCCCGGACATGCTCAAACCGTTCAACCTGCGCCGCTACGAGAACCATCAGTTGATGGGCGAGACCGCCGCTTTGGTGAATTACACGCCGGACAATTAAAGGAGAATACTCATGGCTTTGACACTCACCTGCCCCGTTTGCGGCAAACGCAATGGTTACGAATTCCGCTATGGGGGAGAAGACAAGGGACCGCGGCCGGCGGAAGAGGGGCTGACCCCGCGCACCTGGTGCGACTATGTCCATATGAACAAGTGCACGGCCGGCGTCCAAAAAGAGTGGTGGTGCCACCGCGACGGGTGCGGATCCTGGTTTACCACCTGGCGTGACACAACCAGAAACCTCGAAGTAGAACAACCGGAGACGCACCAATGAACCGGCTCAACCAATTGCCCACACTCCGCATCGATGCTTCAGAGAAACGCACCCTGCACTACCGTGGAAAAACCTACTATGGCGTCGCCGGAGATACGGTTCCAACGGCCCTGTATGCTAACGGCGTCCGGGTCTTTGCACGCAGCTTGAAATATCACCGCCCCCGCGGGCTCTACAGCCTCGACGGGGAATGCAGCAACACCTGCATGGACGTCGACGGCATCCCCAACGTGCGCACCGAAAACACCCGGCTCAAAGACGGTATGACCGTCAAGGCGCAGAACGTTGTCGGGTCCGCCGACAGGGACTGGCTCGCTTTCATCGACAAGCTCGACTGGATGATGCCGGCCGGGTTCTATTACAGGACAATGCACAAACCCGCCGCCATCTGGCCCGTGGCCATGAAGCAGATCCGCAAGGCCGCCGGCCTGGGCGTGATCTCGGCCGACTACGAGATGAAGGGCAAATATGATGAACTTTTCATGAAAGCTGAAGTTGCCGTCATCGGCGGCGGCGCCGCCGGCTTGGCCGCCGCCCTGGCAGCGGCGGAATCCGGCCAACGCGTAATCCTGCTGGAGTCCCGCCCCCATCTGGGCGGATGCTTCGACTACCGGGTCAGCACCAACGACACGGATACACCCCTGTACCAGCGGGCCCGCGACCTGGCCGCGCAAGTGGAACAGACCGCCAACATCCGGGTGTTCAAACACGCCGCCATGGTCGGGGCTTACAACAACAACCTGATCACCGCCTTCCAAGTGGGAAAACCCGGCGACGCCTTCACCGAGCGCTACATCGAGATCCGTTCCGACAGCGTGGTGGTGGCCACCGGCTGCATCGAACGCCCCCTGCTATTCGACAACAACGAACGCCCCGGCGTGATGCAGGTGGCCTGCGCGCATCGCCTGGCCCGCACCTACGGCCTCCTGCCGGGCAGCGAAGCGGTTTTCTCCGTGGGACATGACCTTGGCCTGGAAGCCGCCGTCGATCTGTTCGACCTGGGCCTGAAGATCAACTGTGTGGCTGATATTCGCGAGGACGGCCAGAGCCCCGAACTGATGCTGGCCCTGGCCGAACGCAAGATTCCGGTTCTCAAAGGCTGGGTGGCGGCCAAGGCCCACGGCGGCCGGCAGGTGAAAAAAGTCACCCTCTTCACCTTGGAAGGCACGGTCCGGCGCGAGTTTGCCTGCGACGTGCTGGTGGCTTCGGCCGGCCTCACCCCGGTAACCGGTCCCTTCATCCTGGCCCAGGCCAAGATGGGCTTCGACAACCACACCGGTTACTTCCTGCCCACCGAACTGCCTGAAAGAATGCTACCGGCCGGACGCCTGACCGGTATCAACCACCCCGATGCCATCGAAGCGTCC
>JAERRP010000857.1 GCA_016735415.1 Desulfobacterales bacterium
CCTCCGAAGTGCCTTCGCCGATATCGAGCAGTTTCTGGTCGCGATAAAAACGTTCGACATGGTACTCTTTCATCAAGCCGTAGCCGCCGTGGATCTGGACGGCGTGATTGGCCACCCGCCCCATCAGCTCCGAACAGTAGAGCTTGCCCATGGCGGCTTCTCTGGCAAAGGCACGTTTCTGATCCCGCAACCAGCAGGCCTTGTACAGCAGATTGCGCCCGCACTCGATTTCCATGGCGCAATCGGCCAGTTTGAAGGCCACGGCCTGGAACTTGGAGATGGGGTGCCCGAACTGTTCCCGCTGGCGGGCGTAACGCAGGGCTGTCTCGTAGGCGCCCTGCGCGCCGCCCAGTCCCATGGCGCCGATGGAAAGCCGCCCGCCGTCCAGGGTTTGGAGCATCTGATGAAATCCGTCGCCGGTGTTGCCCAGGACATTGGCCGCCGGAATCCGCACATCGTCGAAATACAGCTCGGCCGTGTTGGAGGAGCGCCACATCATCTTCCGGTGCATCTCAACGGCCTTGAACCCCGCGGTTCCATGTTCCACCAGAAAGCAGGTGTATTCGGGCCGCCCGCTGGCACGCGTGCCGGTCACGGCCTGCACGGTCACCCCCATGGACATCTCGCAGGCCGCATTGGTAATGAAGATTTTGGAACCGTTCAGGACCCACGTATTGCCGTCCTTGACGGCCGTGGTCTTGCTGCCGCCCGCATCGCTGCCGGCCGTGGGCTCGGTCAGTCCGAACCCCCACAGGCCTTCGCCCCGGCACAGGGGGGGAAGATATTTGCGCTTCTGTTCTTCGGTCCCGAAATAGTAGATGGGTCCGATCCCGAGCGAATTGCCGGCGGCGATCGTGGCCGCCTGGGAGCCGTCTACCCGGGCGATTTCCTCAACGGCGACGATATAGGCCAGATAACCCATCTGCTGACCTTCGTAAGCCTCGGAAACGAACATGCCGAACAACCCAATATCCCCCATTTTGCGAGACAGTTCGGGCGAAAACGACTCCTTCTCGTCAAGTTCAATGGCGACCGGTGCAATCTCCTTTTCCGCAAAATGGCGCACCTCCTTGCGGATCATTTCCTGCTCTCGGGTTAGATCGAAGTCCACCGTGACCTCCTTTGCATTTCACAAGCGTTGGTTGATCCGTACTGCCTGGTTTTCCGGGGCCGGCGCCATTCCCGTTAAAATGCCCGCTGTGAGCCCCCCTAAGACAAATTTCTCATAAATGTCGGCAATTGCGTCGACCGGCATGCGCCCTCCCGGTTTGAACCAGATCGCTCCGGCGTTGCAGAGTGTCAGAATCGCGTAGGAAAGAATCTTGACATCGGCCGCTGCGAAAACACCGGTTTCACAGCCTTCCCGGATGATTTGCTGAAAGATCTGTTCGTATTGGTCACGCTCGTTGACGATTTCCAGGTAATGCTCCGGCGTCAGCCCGCGCAACTCGCTGTTGGCAATAAAGGTTTCTTTCTGCCGGTTGAGATGGAAACGCACGTGACTGCGCACGGCGGCGCGCATGCGCTCTTCGACATCAGTAAGACCCTCCAGATGGCCGCGCAGACCGGCGGTCAATTCATTCATGGTGACCTGCTGGATATGGAACAGGATGTTTTCCTTGCTGGCGTAATGATAATAAATGCTGGCCTTCTGGATGCCACACTGACCGGCCATCTCGCTCACACTCGTCGCAAAGTAACCCTTGCGGTAAAACAGATCGATGGCAACAGCGGTGATCGTGTCTTTCATAGGGGGCATCGCGGACCTCGCTGGAAAGGGTATATGCCCGAAATCTACCTACCGGACGGTAGGTTCTGCTAAGCACTTCTTTCACGGACACGCATCGTTGTCAAGCTGAAAAAATTATTGACAAGTTCCAACCAAATCGATAGTACCGACTGAGCGCTCGTTCAGAATAGTTGTCTGCCCACTTTCACATGCCGTGCGGGACGGCACGGCATGACCAGAGGAAACCACAGGCATGGGCATCGCCCCGCGACAAGCTTCGCCGAACATCCCTACTCAGGTCAAGAATCAGGACCTGGTTCAGCGCCGCCGGCGCCAGATCGTCGACGCGGCGGTCGAGCTCTTCATCCAGAACGGTTTTCACAAGACCACCACCCGTCAGATTGCAGGGGCCGCCGGGTTCTCCATCGGCTCGCGCTATGAATATGTCGCCTCCAAGGAAGATATCCTCTACCTGGTTTGCGATGCCATCCATGCCGAAATGGAACGCGGCATGGTGGATGCGCTGCAGCCCGTTGCCCGGGAAAGCAACCCCCTGGCCGAAGTCGTTCGGGAATACCTGCTGGTCTGCAATCGCATGAGCGACCACATCCTGCTGATCTATCAGGAAACCCAGTCCCTGCCACTTAAATGGCGCCGGCGGGTGCTGGAAAACGAAGTGCGCATCACCGGTTTGTTCACACGCGCCCTGGCACAGCTCATAGCGTCGGGCAACATTCCGTTGCTCTCCCAGGCGGCCATCGACCTTATCGCCCACAATATCGCCGTAATGGGACATATGTGGACCTTCCGCCGCTGGTTTTTGTCATGCCACTACACCATCGAGGACTATATTCGGCACCAGACGGTCTTTATCCTGAGCATGTGCCACACCGAGGAGCCCGCGCCGGGCAGGACACCCGGGCGCAGTCAACCATAAACCATTACCGTCAACCACTCACAGGCACGGGGAGCAGATCATGGAATTCGAGCTCAACCGAACACAGAAAGAAATTCAAAAAGCCGTACGGGATTTCACCAAAGGGGAATTTGACAAGGACCTGGCCATCGAACTGGAGGAGGCCCACGAATTTCCCACCAAAATCTGGCAGAAAGCGGGTAACCTGGGATTGATCGGGGTGCACTTTCCGGAAGAATATTCCGGCCAGGGGTTAGGGTGCCTGGAAGATATCCTGGTGATCGAGGAACTGTGCCGGGGCGATTCCACCATCGGCAGCGCCGTGGCCCTCTCCGCCTTCGCTTCGGAGCTGATCCTGCACAATGGCAGCGAAGCCCAGAAACAGGCCTGGCTGCCAAAGGTCGCCGAGGCCCAGGTCCTGTCAGCCGGCGCCTTCACCGAACCCGACCACGGTTCGGACATCACCCGCATGGACACCATCGCGGTCAAAGACGGGGACGCCTGGATCATCAACGGCACCAAAACCTTCATTACCAACGGCGGCATGGCCGGTTATTATTGTGTGTTGTGCCAGACGGATCCGGACATCACCCCGAGTCATCGCGGCATGAGCATCATCCTGGTGGAGGACGACCGGGAGGGTATCACCACCGCCGATGTGGGCCGAAAAATGGGCATCCGCATGATGGCCACGGCCGAAGTGAATTTCAAAGACGCGCGGGTACCGCTGGAAAACCTTATCGGAGAAGAGGGGCGTGGGTTCTACCAGGTACTCCACTTCTTCGACGAAAGCCGCATCCAGATTGCCGCCCAGGCCCTGGGTACGGCCCAGGGGGCCTATGACCGGGCACTGGCTTATGTCCAACAGCGTGAGCAGTTCGGCCGAAAAATCGCCCAGTTCCAGATCACGCAGCACAAACTGGCGGACATGGCCACCAAAATCGAACTGGCACGGCTGATCACATACAAGGCCGCCTGGAATTTCGACCAGGGCCGGATCGACCCCAAATTGACCTCCATGGCCAAGATGTATGCGGCCAAAACGGCGGTGGACGTGTGCGACGAGGCCATCCAGCTGCATGGCGGCTACGGCTACATGACCGAATACGAAGTCGAACGTTTCTACCGTGACGCCAAGATTACTGAGCTTTACGAAGGCACCAAGGAAATCCAGAAAAACACGATCGCCAGCGCACTCCTGGGTAAAATGAAATAGTCCCCGAGCCCCAAGGAGGGTTTATGACAGCCGAAGCTGAAGTATACCAACCCCGAAACAGCATCCGCGTGGTCACAGCGACGTCGCTTTTCGACGGCCACGATGCATCCATCAACATCTTTCGACGGATTTTGCAGAGCACCGGTGTCGAGGTCATTCATCTCGGGCACAACCGGTCGGTCCAGGAGATCGCCGACGCCGCCGTCCAGGAGGACGCCCAGGGCATCGCGGTCTCCAGCTACCAGGGCGGTCACATGGAATACTTCAAATACATGATCGATCTCCTGAAGGCGGCCGATGCGCCGCATGTCAAAGTTTTCGGCGGCGGGGGCGGGGCCATTGTTCCGGAAGAAATTAAGGAATTGGAAGCATACGGCGTTGCCAAAATTTACTCTCCCGAGGACGGCGCCCGTCTCGGACTGCAGGGCATCATCAACCACATGGCGCAGACCATGGATTTTCCGCGGACCGCCGGGGACACTGTCGATTTCAGCCGGTTGACGCCGGACAACAAGCTCATGGTGGCCAACCTGATCACCACCGTGGAGCAGGCCAAGGCCATGGAAAACGGCCATCTGGCCCATCT
>JAERRP010000167.1 GCA_016735415.1 Desulfobacterales bacterium
GTGTGTGTGTACAAACGCCTGCTTCCCGCCAGCTTTTCAAGCTCACTTCAATATCAAATTCATCCATTTCCCGACATGATTGCATGAGGAGTTTAGAACCGGCACCGCAAGCGATGACGGATTTCATGGCCGCCTCTACCGAAATTTCAATCCGATTAACGGAGGACGGAGGTAAATGAAAAATATTGCCGGATGTAGGATTGGGTCCTGTGGTAACAAATACACTACAACTACCGTCTCGGTGTTCGTCGGTAATAAAACCGGTCATTAATGTATCGTTCCCAAACGGCTTTACCAAAACAACAGCCGAATACGCGGCAGGCCGCTCACCAAAAAATTGCTGAAAGGGCTTAGTTGAAAATTTATAACCCGGAATCCATCGTTCCAGCCACTTTTCGAGCAGCATATGGATGTATCTACCGACCCGTGTTTTGACAAATATGCCAATAAAGAAACAAGCCGCTAAAATCGCACCGATAACCAGAATATTCGCCAGAATCTCCTGCATGTTCGATTTAGTAACGATGATTCGGGTCATCGGTTCAATGATGCCTCCGACCCACTGAAAGACCCAGTTAAAAACAATCAGCAACAGGGCGCCTGGGAAGATGACACCAAGTCCCCCAAGCAAAGAAGTTTTAACGAAAGTCCTCAGTTTCTGATAATGTCTGTTCATCGCGGGCATGCTTCTTTCTTCGCCAAATCAAGACGAAATAATTCCAACTGGTTTACCATGAATGGCCTCACATCCCTATCCATGTGGATTTTCATAATCTCCGTCTAACGTCTGCGCCCGGTGGACCTGCCCGATTCTATTGATTGTAAAAACTGCCAAACCGTTCTTCCTTCTGGATCAGTGCGTCAAGCCGGACCTTGGCTTCCCGGTACCCCCCGGCAATGGTTTCCTGTGCCCGATCATATTCGAGGAATTTAATGTGACCCAGGTCGGGTCGAATCAGAAGGTCGGGAGGATCTGTTTTCAGCTTCATGGTTGTGATTTGTGTTGCCATAATACTGCTGGAGGTGCCCAACACTTCAAAAATACTGGGCAACGGATCCCTGGCCGCCCATTGTCGTATCTGAGTTAAAACAGGAAAATCAACCGCTTCGATTCTTCTGCTCAACGCCTCCAAAATTTTATGCCTTTGCACTGAAAGCAGCCCGTTTTTTTTCTCCAAGAGTTCGAAGTTTGAATCCGGGGTGGAAATTTCAGGTTCTTTCCTGCCAACAATGTTGTGGTTCAGGTCAACGGCGATGACAAAATCGGCGCCCATCTCTCTTGCGACACTCACCGGGACCGGATTAACCAATGCTCCGTCCACCAGAATTGTGCCGTTATTTTTAACCGGCGTAAATATTCCGGGAATGGAGATGCTGGCCCGAACGGCCTCGATGATATCGCCTTGCTTTAAAACCACCTCGTTGCCCGTGCCCAAATCTGTTGCGATGGCACAAAAGGGAATCGGAAGTTCTTCAATATTTATTTCTTTGACATGCTTGCGGATGAAGGCTGAGATCCTCTTGCCATCCAGCAATCCGGATTTTGGTAAGACGACATCAAAGAAATAAGCGATCTGTTTCCAGTCAAACTGGAGAACGACGTTTTCCAGGGTTCCGATTCCGCCGGAGGCATAGACGGCTCCCACCAAGGCGCCGATACTGGTGCCGGTAATATAATCCACATGGATACCGGCTTCGGTCAGTGCCCGAATCACCCCGATATGCGCCCACCCCCGGGCGGAGCCGCTACCCAGAGCGAGACCCACCTTTCCTGTAAACCGGTTTTTCTTGCGGAAGAGAGTTTGCATTTGAACTAAGCCTTTTTACAGGAGTTCTTTGATATTTTTGATCTTTCGATCCAGTTGGGCGATATCCTTTTTAGTGGCGACATCCATTTTTTTTAGCACCTTCGTCACCACGTCTTCCATCTTTTTATTCAAATCTTTTTTCGCCTGTTTAGACCTTTCCAGCAGGTCTTCGACCAGCTCTTTTGCCTCCTTTTCGGATAGTTCGCCCTTTTCCGTCAACTCCTCCGCCAGTTCTTCAACCTTATCTTTGGTCATGGCAGCCAGCCCCACGCCGGCGAGTATAGTCTTTTTAATTAGATCAATCATGATGTTTCTCCTTTCGATTGGTTGTTTTGGTAATTTTGTGTCGATTAACAATTATATAGCGTCTGTTTTCATACATGGTTTTTTACTATTGCCTTGATCTGAAGGCCTCCTATTTCACGCTTTCGGGTTCATAAGATCAGTCTGGATTTCCTTACAATACTTAATAATTTTTTTTAGATGTACTTCGAGAATTTTAATGGCCTTGCTTTGGTTTTCGCCCCTTTCCAGAGAAATGCGAAATTTTTTTGTGTCCTGATGCATAAAGCTCAGCAATTGATAAGACAGGTTAATCTTGTCGTTCACCGACTTTATAAAACCGACCCCATTGGATTGATTGACCGCCATTGCGACATTTAATAATTCTGTTTGCGCTTCCTTCAAGTGATTGCGCGCCGTGTCAATATCCTCCTCAAAGACACCACCTCCCGGTCACTTTAGGTTTTGTTCGATGATCTTTTTCATCAGCTCCTGAGAATCTTTCTACGTTTCTTCCAAATGCGAAAATGACTCAGATTTAAGCATTTAGTCCCCCTTGTTACCTTTTTTAAAAGCTTCTCTGGTTCCTTGCCACATGGCGGCCATGGTTGCCTTTGCCACAGCCACAGTTCTTTTCCCCAGTTCTTTGGCCTCCTCGGCCATGACATCGGCCGCTTTGGCAGTATCTTTCCCGGCCTGCTTGAGTCTTTCAGCCACTGTTTCTGCAACGGAATGTGACTTTTCTCTCAGAACAGAGGTCGTTTTCCCAGCCTGATCGGCCAGATCATTTAATAGCTTCATTGCCTCTTCGCCGGAACGCCTCGCAACTGTGCGGGTGGTCTCTATGAAAAGATCATCGATGAACACAGGCTCTTCTTTTGCCCGAGCCGAATCTTCTCCGAGAAATGACTTTGTTCGATTCTCCGCAGATTCTATTGCTGACAGGATCCCTTTCTGCGCTCCTTCAAAAGCGCCGGCGGTGACATCCTTGACCTCTTTACCGGTCTCCTCGGCGGCTTCGATAGCGCCGGACAGGACCTTCTCGGTGATTTTTTTCACCCGCTTCACTGTGAAACGGCCTTCTTTCAAGGCTTTTTCGGTGGCATCACTGGCAATCCGGGTCACAATTTCTTTCACATCTTTGCCCGATTCAATGGTCTGTTTGACTGCTTCTTTAACCGTTTGTCTGGTTAAACCTAATAGCTCTGTACTATTCAATTTAACGTGGGCGACGGTATCCTCTACGCGTTTTCTGACATCTTCGGACAACACCGCCCCGGCTTCTTTGACTCCTTCCAAGCCCTCCCTCAGAATTTGGGCCAGCCGGGCCGTTTCATCTTCAAGTCGATTTTTGAGTTGCTGAATTTCTTCCCGGGTAGCCTCAACTGTCTGATCCCCGCTTTTGCAGGCGCCTGCAACCGCTCCGACAATAGCTCCTTCCAGCGTCTCCTTTGGATCCACGCCCGCCGCTGTTAAACCCTCCACAGCGGCGCCAACAGCCTCGTTCACAGCCGCGCGAACCTCGTTATAACTCCCGTCCGTTTCGGATACGGCTGCAGATACCGCCGCACTGACAATGTCATGGACCTTTTCGGTGGTGATCTGCCCGGTTTCTTGAGCCTTTTTCAACTCCTCTATAATTTGCTCTTTAAGTTTATTGTCTGACATGATTCGTACCTCCTCTAGATTGATAAATATCGATCCTCACAGCGCCAAGAATATTCATGTTCCGGCACCTTTTTTTGAAGACATCAAGCCGTAAAAGACAATATTCATCAGTTCCTCGAGATAATGTTCAATGCGCTCATCGCTTTCCTGAATCAGCCAGTTCAACTCAAATCCCCGCAGGGCATGAACAATGGCTCTGGCTGCCAGCAAGACATCGTTAAGGTGAAATAGGCCTTTTTCAACACCTTCCTTTAAAATTGATCGAATGATGTCCACCTCACGTTCAAAAAATTGGTTGCGAATGTTCCCGGCGCCGGGCAAAAGCTTATCTATTCCTTCCCGATCCAGGTTAAGAATATTGATGGCCTTGCGCATATGTCGAAACTTAGCACGGGCAAAGGCCATAAGCTTGTCCTCAGGCGAGACCTGTTGAGCGACTGCAAAGGATACCTTCTCCACAATCTCATTTGTTTCTCGGCGAAGGACTTCCAGGTAAACCCGGTCTTTGCTTCCGAGGTAGGTGTAGATGGTGGCCTTGGCCACCCTGGCGCTGCGGGCCATCTCGTCCATACTTGTTTTCTGAAGACCATACCGGGCAAACATCTTTTTGGCGGTATCAAGGATAGACTCCAGCTTTTCCTGTTTCATATGCCACCTCTCTCACTTAAATATACTAAATACGTTTTATAGTATAATTCTAACATAAAAAAATATCTGTCAAGTAAAAATTGTCAATGGTCCTTGTGAGGACCCCGTTAAAAAACCATAATCGCAGTAAGCGAGGATTCTTCAATTTACTGTAACAACCGGACAAGGGGCGTTTAAAATCACATATTGGGCGGTAGAGCCGAATAACATTTTGTAGACATTAGATCTTTTTCTGACACCGATAATATTTCATCGGTTCGATTCGGACAATTGAAGTGGCTATTTCAATTTTGGCCCCCAATTCTTTTGCAAGTCCTCCGGGTTATTTTCTTTTCATCTGCCGGGCCAATGTTATTGAAATAAACTAAAAACGTTTTACGGTACAAATATATTAATTAATAAATAATAGTCAAGGGGGGGGGGCACAAAACGCGCCCACCAGCGTTTGCCAACGGTGTATGAGAAAAAAATATCCGGTCTGCCTGTGGTGGATCATGCCAACCGAGCTATTGGAGTTCTGTCACGTAGCGACATTTTGAGGTCAGTATCTCGCCTCGAAGTTAATCGCCAGTCCCGAACAATTACAGATACCGCATTCTGATTCCTCCGATCCACCCTTTCCTTCAATTTTTTGCCCGCTTTGAAGAATGGTCGTTTTTTCAGTTTGATCTTTACCTTCTCCCCGGTTTTAGGGTTTCGCCCGGCATAGGATCTGTGCTCGAGATTTAATGCAACGAAACCAATAATGCGTGTGTTGATGGGCTAATTTGTTTCGCCAAAACTGGATTGTTTGGAACGATGATGAGTGATACGTTGCATCGTAATGAGCACCTTTGATCTTGGAGCGCAATGTACTGTGGCTTGCCTGTTCAATAAGCATGATATAGTGGGCTTATTTTTGGAAAAAAGGCAAAAAGCGGGTATGTTGTTCTTCGAGGTTGTCGTTTGTTTATAGATAACGAGTATTTATTTGAGTAACGCCGATTACCGCACCTAAGAGGGGCGGGACCTATCCCCGAGGCACCCATGGCTTTGATGCGACTGCAAAAATTTCTGTCGGCCGCCGGGGTCTGCTCGCGTCGTAAAGGCGAGGTTTTCATTACGGCCGGGCGTGTGCAGGTCAACGGGCGAACCGTGACCGTGCTGGGAACCAAGATCGATCCGGACACCGACCGGGTCGACCTCGACGGCCGCCGGGTAACCGGCCATTCCCGGCCCGTCTATCTGGCGCTCAACAAACCCGAAGGGGTCGTGACCTCCTGCGAGCAGAAGAACGTCCCGGTGGTCGTCGATCTCATTGATCTGGACGCGCGGGTCTATCCGATCGGTCGGCTCGACAAGGATTCCACCGGTCTGGTACTTTTGACCAACGACGGACGTCTTCATCACCGTCTGGCGCACCCCTCCCACGACCATGAAAAGGAATACGATGTGACCGTGGCGCACCCGATCCCGGAGGGCGCCCTGCGGCGCCTGGCCCGCGGCATGCCATTGATGGGAACCCGAACGCGGCCGGCCCGGGTTACCCGCCTGTCCGCCAGCCGGTTCCGGATCGTATTGCAGGAGGGCAAAAACCGCCAGATCCGGCGCATGGTGCGCAAGGTGGGGAACAAAGTGCTGCGCCTGAACCGGATCCGCCTGGCCGCCATTCGGCTGGGCGATCTAAAACCGGGCCAGTGGCGTCATTTGACCCCTGAAGAAGTGAAAGCGCTGACCGCCAGGACCGCACGGAAAGCGGGTGCCCGGCGTCGCACGACACCCAGGGCCAAACCGCTCGGGTCATGAACGGTTCATCCATGGTCTTGATAGAAGCATTCCCCGGAAACCCTTTCTTTCAGCGGATTTCCAGGCAGTTTAACGGCCCTTGACTTTCCTTTACGTTTTTATTCAAATAGTTGTGGCTCAGGGATCACGGGTCGTGGCGGTCGGCCGCCGCTATCCGGAGCGAACAGCAAACCGGTGAGCAGGAGAACCTGAATTCATGTTGAGCATCGAATCGTTGGAAACCCGGCAGGATCGTATCGCGGTGGTGGGTCTGGGTTATGTGGGGCTGCCCCTGGCGGTCCATCTGGCCCGTCATTTCGAGGTGGTGGGTTTTGACCTCAATACGGCCCGGGTGGCGGAGCTGCGCGCCGGCCGCGACCGCACCCTCGAGGTGGATAATCAGGAACTGCAGGAAGCGGCGATCCGCTTCAGCGACGATGCCGCGGTTCTGGGGGAATGCCGACTCATTATCGTGGCCGTGCCGACCCCGATCGACGATTATCGTATCCCGGACCTGAGGCCGCTGAAGGGGGCCTCGCGGACGGTGGGCGCCCATCTGGTCAAAGGCACTTGCGTGGTTTTCGAATCCACAGTTTACCCCGGGGCCACGGAAGAAGTCTGCGTACCCCTGATCGAAGCGCAGTCGGGGTTTTCCCTGGGGAGCGATTTCACGGTGGGCTATTCGCCGGAGCGCATCAATCCCGGCGACAAGGTGCACACCCTGGACAAGATCATCAAGATCGTCTCCGGCTCCGACCCCGAGACCACGCGTCTTCTGGCCGCGGTTTACGGACGGGTGGTGTCGGCCGGGATCCATCAGGCCTCCTCCATCAAGGTTGCGGAGGCGGCCAAGGTCATCGAGAACACCCAGCGGGACCTGAACATTGCGCTGATGAACGAACTGGCCATGATCTTCGACCGCCTGGCCATCGATACCCGCGACGTACTGGCGGCCGCGGGCACTAAATGGAATTTCCTCAATTTTCATCCGGGCCTGGTGGGCGGGCACTGTATCGGTGTCGACCCCTATTATCTCACCTTCAAGGCCGAATCGATCGGCTACCATCCCGACATGATCCTGGCCGGCCGGCGCATCAATGACGGCATGGGCAAATACGTGGCCGAAAAAACGGTCAAGCTGCTGATCAAAGGCCAGCGGCAGGTGCGCGGGGCCACGGTGGCCGTCCTGGGTCTGACCTTCAAAGAGAATGTCCCCGACCTGCGAAACACCCGGGTGGTGGATATCATCCGGGAACTCGAGGATTACGGCATGAATGTCTTGGTCCACGATCCCCTGGCGGACCCGGAAGAAGCACGCCGCTACTACGATATCGAACTGGTAAGCCGGGAGCATATACACCATGCCGACGCCGCCATCCTGGCCGTGGGGCACGAGGCTTATCTTCAGGACGGCCTGGCCGCGCTGGTGACTTTGCTGAATCCGGCCTACCGCCTGCTGCTGGACATCAAGGGCGCTTTCAGCCCGGGCGAGGCCGAGGCCCTGGATATCCGCTACTGGCGTTTCTGATCGATGCCCGGCGGCGGGTCGGCCCGGCCGCCGCGGGCGACCCGACCCCGTTTTGCATTTCGAGGGTATCAGAACGCTGTCAGAGGAGGAACGGCAACTTGGACAGAATGCTTCGGCGCATTTACAGTTTCTACAAATGGCTGGTGGTCATTCCCGTACTGGGACTGTCGACTTTCATAAGCGGTATGTCGATTGTGGCCCTGGTCTGGTTCATACGCCCGAAGCCCCTGGCCAAAGTCTTCGGGCAAGGCTGGGCGCGGGTCAACAGCTGGATCACCCCGATGCTGGTCAGCGTGAAAGGCCGGCGCCACATCGACCCCGCGCAATCCTACGTCATCGTTTGCAACCACCAGAGCCAGTATGACATCATCGTTCTTTACGGTTGGCTCAAGATCGACTTCAAGTGGGTGATGAAACAGGAGCTGCGCAATATCCCCGTGATCGGGATTGCCTGTGACAAACTGGGCCATATCTACGTGGATCGATCGAACCCGGAAGCGGCCCGGGATTCGATCGAGGCGGCCAAAGCCCGGGTGACCGACGGGACCTCCGTGCTTTTCTTTCCGGAAGGCACCCGCAGCCGCGACGGCCGGTTGAAAAGCTTCAAGAAGGGCGCTTTTTATTTTGCACTCGATCTGAAGCTGCCCCTGCTGCCCATCACCATCACCGGGACGCGGCAGATCCTCCCCTCGGACACCCTCGATCTGTTTCCGGGGCGGGCCACGATGACGATTCATGCGCCTATTCCCACTGAAGGCTATCACCTCGAGAATATCGGGGAACTGGCGGCGCTTGTTCGCCAGCAGATTGCATCCGGCCTGGATCAGGGTGCGTGACAGCGCCGGAGCAGCCCCCCGCTCCCCCGGTGCCGATGGCCACAGTCATGGCGCTCTGTCCGGATTAGCGTCGCGGCTATTATATGCGGCCCGGTGGGATCTTCTTCCTTGAGGGCGGTTGATGCCAGAATTTTTCAGGAGATTTTTTGATGCTGAACACGTCCATTTTCATCATTGCACCCTTGCTCCTGACCGCGCTGCTGATAAGCGAAAAGCGCGGGAGTACGGCATTTAAAGTGACCTTCAAATTTCTACTTGCGGCCCTTTTTATCCTCCTGGCCGTCGTCCAGACGGCCCGGGATCCTCACTTTGCGGGGGCCGTTATCAGCGGACTGGCGCTCTGCCTTGTGGGTGACGTCTGCCTGGCGGTTCCGGGGCAGAAAGCTTTTCGAATCGGTCTGGTCGCCTTTCTGCTGGGGCATATCGGCTACATCGCCGCCTTTGTGATTATGGCCCGCCCGGAGGTGGCCATGTGGGTCACGGCCCTGCTGGCCGTGCCCCTGAGCACGGTCGTTTACTATCGTCTGCTGCCCTTCCTGAACGGGATGCGGCGTGCGGTCATGGGGTATGTGGTGATCATCACCCTGATGGTCATTGCGGCCGGCACATTGTTCGGCGCGCCGGAGTGGTCTTATCCCGGGCGGCTGCTGGTGCTCAACGGGGCCCTGGCTTTTTATGTCTCCGACCTGTTCGTGGCCCGGCAGCGTTTTGTCCATCAAACTTTTTTCAACCGCCTGATCGGCCTGCCGCTTTACTACCTGGGACAATTTCAGATCGCCTATTCCATCGGTCTGATCGGTTAAGAATTCGCACAAAAATAAATTAAACGGCGATCTGGCCGGATTTTGGTTCGGATCCAGGGCGTGTCGATGGCTTCTTACGGGTTTGTGGCGGGGGTCGTTAGAATCGGATGCGGATACGGCCGCCCGAGCCCAAACCGCGCGCGTGGTTGAGGCCCACAAAAACACCGCCGTTACGTTCGCACAGGGCCCGCATGAGGGTGGCGAAACGCACACCGGTGATGCCGCGGGGGTCGTCCAGAACCGTGGGAAAGCCGACCGCGTGGATGCGCACCCGGCGGCGGCCTTTTTTATCAGCCCGGTTGATCCGGTCGACCGCCTCGATGGCACCCTGCATGTTTTTGCCACTGTATTCGTCACCGAACACGTACAGGCTGATACGCAGCTTGGGATCGTAATAGGTCCGGATGGCTTCGGTGATGCCTTCCACCGGGCTGCTGTTGCTGAAGGGAAACCAGGTCCCCAGCGTGTCCATGATTCTTTCCCGAAATTTGGGGGTGTCGGGAATCCATTTGCCCCGGTAGTAGGGGAACATGTATTCACCCATGTCGTTCATGATCTGAATGCCCTTGACTTTGGGATAGACCTTCAGGGTTTCGTGAATTTTCTCCTCGACCGTCACCCAGGCGGCACGCTGCATGCTGCCCGAGGTGTCGATGATGAAGATGATGTATTCACTGTCCACCGGGATGCCGCCCACACGGCGGTCGAAGCGTTTGCGCTGGACCTTGGAAAGCCTTTTCATTTCTTCGGTCAGATTCTGCAGGGCGCGGGCCATGCGGCCTTCGATAATGTTCTGTACCTCGGCATCGTCGCGGGATCCGGCAACCTCGCCCTCGATCGAGGTCAGGTCTCCCTGCAGGCGGGCCAGTTTCCGGCGTGAGCGGGATTGTACGACGCGTTTCGCGGTCAACTCCCGGTCTATCAGGACGGTCTGCCCCCGGATTGTGTGCAATTCTTTTTCCCGCCGGGCTAGCTCGGCCTGCATATCGGTGCGGACATTCTCGATGATGCGCGGTTCGGAAAATTTGGAGAGGACGAACAGCAGGATGATGGCACCGAACGCGCAGCAGATGCAGTCCAGAAAGGACAGGCTGAAGATTTCGATCTGACGGCGTTGTCGGGGCATCCTTCCTTCCTTTTCAGGGCCAGTCCGCCGACGGGCAGAAATAGCTGCCGCGGGTGCGGGTGGCCAGGCGCCAGAAGGCGCTGGCAGCGTCGGGGGCGCCCTCGAGCGGAAACTGGATCACGTTGACCGGAACCTTGGCGGGCAGTTTCCTGATGGCGTCGTTGAAGAGGCTCAGGCGTTTTTTGCTGGAGACCTTGCGGCGCCAGGGTTTGCCGGCGCCCATGGTGGGCAGTCCGTCGGTTAGCAGAAAGATATTGTCCGGCGGCGGCTGCATGCGGTTCAGGGCCTCGAAGGCGTTGACCAGGCTGGTGCCCTTATGGGGCGCGGTCTGATAGAGCCGGTCCACGGCTTTGCTCAGGCGTTTGCTTTCGGCGGCCGGCAGCCACTGGTTGGCGGTTCCCGGCACAAGCGCTTTGGCGGCCTCGTTGAACGTATAGATCTGGTACAGGCTCGTGGAGGGCAGCTGGGCCGTCAGCCAGTCCACCGTGGCCGCGGCCTGGCGCCATTTCGGGGCCCTGCGTTTTTCGGGATCCGACCGGTTGCGCCGGCGGATGATCCCCACGATGGTTTCGTCCAGCATGCTGGCGGAGGTGTCGATCAGAATGAAGATACGGCGGCCGCCGACTTTCAGATCGGTCAGGTACTGTCGGTCGCCCTCACCGGCGAAGGCGCGGACGCGGTCACCGCGGTCGTCTTCGGCCTGACTGCCGGCCTTGAGGCGTTTGACGTCTTCTTCCAGGGAGCGCAGATCGGCCTTGGGTTTGTTCAGATGGGCCTTTTCGGCCAGATTTTCCTGTTCGTAGTGGGCGATTTCACTCCGCTGCGTTTCAATGCGCTTGAGAATTTTACGGCTCAACCCCTGCGTGCGGGCGATGTCGTCTTCGGTTTTTTCAACCGCGTTTTTTAGTTCCACCAGTCGCTTGCGGCCTTCCAGGACCTCGCGCTCGATGCGCGTGACCTCAGCGTGGACATCCTGCGTTACCTTTTCCCGCTCAACGGAACTCTTGGCGTTGACGATCACAAACAGCAGAATGATGGCACCCAGGCCGCAGCAGATGCAGTCGATAAAGGAAAGGCTGAAGACATTAAGCGGTCGTCGTTTCATGGCTCCGCAGACAGGCAATGGCCTGCAGGGTTTCGCCCGGTGTCCCGATGCGTAAGGTTTGGCCCACCGCAAGGGCGGTGCGGTCGGATACCGGCACGTCATCCACAAGGGTGCCGTAGCTGCTGGTGTCGGTCAGCAGCACCTGGTGATCCTGACGGACCACCGTAAAGTGGCAGCGTGATATGCCGGCCAGATGGCCTCGGATGCGGATACCGCCGGTGCCTTGCGGAAGTTCGCGTCCCACCACCAGGGGGCGCTCCGAGATGGGATAGGCCCAGCCCCGGTAAACCAGATGGGTGGGCCGGGCCGGGCGTGTCTCTTCCGCCGCAGTGGTGCGGGCCTCCGTGGTTGCAGTCGGCGGGGCGGCGACACGATTGAGATAGGGCACTCCCTGGACGGAACGGCTTTCAGCGAACCGATCGGCGTAGGCCAGGGCATTGGCGGCGGCCGTACCGGCGATCAGCCGGCGGGCGGTCAGCCCGGTGGCCCTTTCCAGTTGCTGAACAAAGCCGGGCAGACCGGCCAGACGATGGGTCACCAGCAGGCGCGGGGCCTCCGGCGCCACGGCCAGTTCATCCCGCCAAATTTTGATTTGTCCGCGGAGGATTTCGATCCAGGACGGGTAGGGGGCCATCAGGGCGTCGCGATCCAGCTGGATTCGATGGGTCCGGCCGGCCGCCTGCATCTCGACGATCAGGGGGTCGTCCGTCGGCGGTTGGCTGGAAAGGCCTGCCAGGCAGTCATGCAGGGTCTGCTCGGAATCGGCGCTGTAAAGGGGGTCAAACCGGGTTTGCCGGACAAAGGTATCGGCCAGGGTCTTGACCCACTGCCGCTGAATGGCTTCCAGTCCCGCCTCCATGATGGATTCATGCCGGCACACGGCCGGGCGCGGCCGGCCATCGACGGCCGTAAGGGTCAGTCGGTGGAGTTGAACGTCCAGGTGAAAGTAAACGCCTCCGGCCGTTTCCGGCGGCACACAGGCCAGGGCCTGGGAAATTAGCCCGCTGACCGGGATGGCCAGGGCCGAAGTCAGTCCCAGCAGCAGGCCCAGTTGTTTGTCCTGGTAGTGGTCGGGTACGGTCATGCCCACCTCAGCGTCGTCGGTCTTGATTTGGGCCCACACGCGCTCCAGGTGCCGGTAAGCCAGTTCCCCGTGGGAATAGCCCTGGAATTCCGGGCTTAACAGCGGTTGGGCGTTGAGCTGATCCCAGAAACGGCAGTTGGTCTGGCGCGGCCGCCGACGGGCCTGGCGAAGCGCCGGGGTGCCGAGCTGCAAATCGCGGCCTTCCACCAGGGCGAAGCCCGGACTGGTGGTTTCGGTTGCTTCGGCGGGCTGCAGGCGGCCGTTCGAATCGACACACAGGATGCCGGCATCGTTTATTTCCAGCCCGATCAGCCTCACTCATTCCTCCTTCAGCGTGTGTGCAGTCGACGGGTCAGTTTGTCTTCACAATAGGCTTCCGTGTCCAGGATGTAGCGCTCCTGCAGGAGTTGGAGCTGGTAGAGCAGAAACATGAGAACAATGCTGATCAAAAGTGCGACCAGGGTGGAGTTGAAGGCCACCCCCAGACTGCGTGTGACCTCCATGATATCGCCCTCCAGCGCCTTGTGGGCGTGTCCCAGGGCCTGGCCGATCCCCCGCACGGTGCCGATGAAGCCCACCGACGGGATGGCCCAGGCAATGTAGCGGATCATGGCCAGTTCGGCGTCCAGCCGTTCACCTTCGTTCGAACAATAGGCATGCATGGCATTGGCCACATCCTGGACATTGCGGGTGGAGCTGAAGCGCTGCAGGGCGGCCAGCAGTGCCCGGGGCAGCAGTGAATGGCGCTGTTGCGGGGGCAGGGCCTGGATGCGGCGCGACAACGCCAGCGTGTCTTCGGGCAGCACCCGTACCCCTTCGGCCAGGGGGATCAGGTCTTCGTTCAGCAGGCGGCGGTGGCGAATGAGGGCGACACTTTTATAGGCCATGATGGCCAGGGCCCACAGCATGAGAACAAAACAGGCTTCCTGCTCGTAGTCCCGGATTATGACAAAAACCGACTGATCCGTTTCGGCCGCCTGGCCGCTGGCAATGCGTTCGACCTGCCGGGTCAAAAAGGTGTCGGCCGCAGGGCGAATGGCAGCCACGTAGACGGCATGCACCATGATCACAATCAGGATCAGGGCGAAAAACTGATAGATGAATTCAATCGAAACGGGCAGGTTCTGTTTCATCGGCATTCCCGCGATTTGGTTGATGAGACGTCTCGAGGCTCAGGTTTTCTTTTACTCAACCATATCAGTGTCATATGTCGGCCGGGAAATCCACTGCTTTGTCCACATGGATTTCTTCCGAAGGCCGGAAGTCTTTCATCGGCCGGGTTGGGTTCAGCGGACGGGGTGGCGGCTCCCCGGCGGGCCGGTCCGGCGGTGGCGTCGGTGGATCGGTCGGCGGGCCGGTTTGATGATCGTCGGCTGGTGTCGTCTCCGGGGCGGCGGCTTCCGGCCTGGAGACGATCGGGTC
>JAERRP010000833.1 GCA_016735415.1 Desulfobacterales bacterium
ACGGTTCATTAGGCATTTCTGCTTATAGTGGGAATGAGGGTGTTGTTATGTACCTTAGTGGTGTACAGATAAAAGAGCAACGCGAATGTTCGGGTTTTGCCACGGGCCGAAAGCGAATGAATGCTGAAGACTTCGATTTTCTTAATGCGAATAAGAATTGGTTGCATGTGGATAAAATTCAATATAGTTCGAATTATCAATGGATTCGATGGCTATGACGGTACTCTTTTATAAACGAAGACACTTTTTGCATTCATCTGGAAGTCCGCGTATTTGAAAGGCGAATGGCCTGTTCAACATCCATGGAAGCGGATAAATCCTCTCACGCGCCCCGCGAACTTCATCGCATACCGCTCAAGCGGCTGAGCCTCCGTTTCAGGGAACCCTGCGCGCATCTCGAGTCGCCCTTTAAGCGGGAGTACATGCGCATTTTCCGGAAACACTTGTGGACATTCGCCCCTAAATCGCATATAGGGCGGTTTCCCATAACGCCCCCCCTGCAGGAGGGGGCCTTACCGTCAAACAGGTTGCAACGAAGGCTGCGATGACCCCCAACGAAAAAATACTCAATATCGCCATTATCGCCCACGTGGATCATGGCAAGACCACACTGGTGGACGCCATGTTCCGGCAGAGCGGGCTTTTCCGCGAAGGCCAGACCGTGAACGAGCGCATTATGGACAGTATGGACCTGGAGCGTGAACGGGGCATTACGATTGCAGCCAAAAACTGTGCGGTGAACTGGCAGGCGGTCAAGATCAACATCATCGATACCCCCGGGCATGCCGATTTCGGGGGCGAGGTCGAACGGGCGCTTTCCATGGCCGATGGTGCGGTCCTGCTGGTGGACGCTTCCGAGGGCCCGCTGCCGCAGACCCGCTTCGTGCTGGAGAAAACCCTGGCGGCCGGTCTCAAGATCATCGTGGTGATCAACAAGATCGACCGCAAAGACGCCCGGCCGGAAGTCGTCCTGGACGAAATCTACGACCTTTTTATCGACCTCGATGCCAGCGAGGATCAGCTCGACTTTCCCTATCTCTACGCCATCGGCCGGGACGGGGTGGCCCAGCCCACACCGGAAGAGAAGGGCGTCAACCTGCATCCGCTCCTCGATATGATCCTGACGGAACTGCCGGCCCCGTCCTTCGACCCGCAAGCGCCTTTCCAGATGCTGGTCTCCGATCTGGGCTATTCCGACTACCTGGGCCGGCTGGCCATCGGCAAGGTGGCCAACGGCCGGGTCCACCATAAGGATAACCTGGTGTGCCTGGGTGAAGGCGAAGCCCAGCGGCCTCTCAAGGTCTCCCTGCTTCAGATCTACGAAGGCCCGAGTCTGAAAGAAGTCGAGACCGCCGAACCGGGCGACATCATTGTGCTCTCGGGGATTGAAAATGTGGAAATCGGGGATACGATCTGTACCCGCGAGCTGCCCCGGGCCCTCAAGCGTATTCGGGTGGACGAGCCCACGGTGGCCATGCGCTTTACGATCAACGCATCGCCCTTTGCGGGCCGGGAAGGCAAATACGTCCAGTCCAGCCGCATCCGGGAGCGCCTGCACAAGGAAACCCTCAGCAACGTCGCCATCCAGGTGGAGGAGACCGAAAACCGGGAAGTATTTCTGGTCAAAGGCCGGGGCGAGTTCCAGATGGCGATCCTGATCGAGACCATGCGGCGGGAAGGTTTCGAACTCAGTGTGGGGCGCCCGGAGGTGATTTATCAATACCGCGACGGCGAGAAACGCGAACCCATGGAGAAACTTTTCATCGACTGCGACGAGAACTTTCTGGGAATCGTGACCGAAAAGCTATCGGCCCGCAAGGGCCAGATGACCAGCATGATCAACCATGGCAGCGGCCGGGTGCGCATAATCTTCAGCATTCCCTCCCGGGCCCTGATCGGCTACCGCGACGAGTTTCTGACCGACACCAAGGGCACCGGCATCATGAACTCCAATTTCGCGGGTTACGACACCTTTCGTGGAGATTTCCCCAGCCGCTTCACGGGCTCCATTGTTTCGGACCGCCAGGGTACGGCCGTGGCCTATGCCCTTTTCAACCTCGAGCCCCGCGGCCAGCTTTTCATCGAACCCGGTGACCCGGTTTACGAGGGCCTGATCTTCGGCGAGCACAACCGGACCACCGACATCAATGCCAACCCCTGCAAAGAGAAGAAGCTTTCCAACATGCGCGCCGCCGGCCGGGACGAAAACGTGATTCACTCGCCGGTCAAGTCCATGTCCCTGGAGAGGCCCCTGCCCTTTACCCGCGAAGCCGAGATAGTGGAAGTCAC
>JAERRP010000056.1 GCA_016735415.1 Desulfobacterales bacterium
GTTGTTGGAATCGCCGCGCCCTTCTGGATATAGCCGTACCCGGTTTCCGGGGCCGTGGGCACGATGCCGAAGGTCGTCAGCATTTTGCGGGCCGCCAGGCGGCAACCGGCGGCAACGGCCCGGTGGAATACCGCCGGCTGGCCGATATGATGGTCGGCCGGCAGAACGAGCAGATCGTCTTCGGCGGACTGCTGCGCATTGAAAAGGGCGGCCGCGGCAATGGCGGGGGCCGTGTTGCGCCCCACCGGCTCCAGAATGATGGCCTTCGGCCGGACACCGATTTCGCGCAACTGCTCGGCGATCATGAAGCGATGTTTTTCGTTGCAGATAACCACCGGCGGCGCCAGATCGGTCAGCCCTTCGAGCCGCTTGAGGGTGGTCTGAATCATACTGTGGCGGCCGGTCAGCTGCAGGAGTTGCTTGGGGTGGCGTTCCCGGGACAGGGGCCACAGCCGTGTGCCGGCCCCACCGGCCAGAATGACGGGAACAATCATGGTTCATCCTCCTCCCCGGGTTCAACCACATGGCAACCCGCCGGACGACGGCGGCGGGTTTCACGATTCTTCCGCAGGCGCTAAAATGAAGACCAGCACCCCCACAGGGCCAGGGTCACCGCCCTGCCGGTACAGCGCCTGACAGCGCTGAACGGCTGGTCACAGGCGGCACCATTAAACAATGAATGGACGGAAAAGGCAATATACGTCGGCATATTCAGATCGCGTCTCGATTCGAATTGTGAGACGGTGGTGCCGCGGTTCAGGGATCTCGCTTCGGAAAGACCGGAGATGGTGTTGAAATCCGCTTCAGGCGTTCAACATACCTGATCTGCAAATCGACGATCCGTAAATCCTGCCTGGCCTGTTGCAGCGCCAGCACGCCACCGGTTTTTTCACCGGCGCGGTAATTTTTCCTGATCACCAGCCGCAGCATTTCACGTTTGTGGTGCAGTTTTCCTATATCGGTCCGGGGCTCCACGGGTTCCGATTCCTGATCGGTCTTCGAATCTCCGGAATCATCCGAGAGCGCCGCCGCCCCTTCTGCACCTTGTATACCGGCAGATCCGGCCAGTCGATTTACCATCTCCCTTTCCGGTATTTCAGCTTCCAGGCGCTCTGCCAGGATACGGCCGGCCGCTTCGCCCTGCGCCAGTTCGTTCAATGCCGCCACCGTTCGTGCCTCGAGATGCCGGATGGCCACCACATCCCCGTCAGCTTCGGCGATCTGCCGCTCATCGTCTATTTCGATGATCTCCCTTTTCTTCAGGCACACCAGCTTGCGGACGTAGGCCTGCTGCTCTTCAGGTGTCAGGCGCGGTTCAATCTCGGCGACATAGTATTCTTCCCGAAGAAAATCCCCGGGGCCGAAGCTGAGATTGTACGCCTTTAAAACGCGCCCCACAATGACATCTTCCAGGGCCACCGTTTCTTCGTTTTCCGGAATAGCGATAATCTCTTTGACCCTGGATCGTGCAAGGCCGACACGGGCATCGTAGCGGTAGTAATAAAACCGGTCGCCCGCTTCTTCGTAACCGGAGATGACGATGCGCCGGCCATCCTTCAACACCAGGGTATAGCGCTCCGCCGCCTGCGCGGCGAAAGATGCGTATACGCTTACCCACAGCAGTACCAGCATGAACACAACCCGTTGGAGGGCCCCGGAAAACGGCATACGGCTTAACCTTCCGCCGGACATCGACCCGACCGCCCGGCATCATTCGTACAAAGTTACGGTTTTCTTTGGACGACAAATGATCGTAGCACATCAATTGCGGCTTGACGATGAAGGGATGATCCTGCAGAGGGTAAACGCCGATGCATCGGCGCCTGAATGTGAAGTTATTTTTAGGCTCGCTCAGGAGCGCGCAAAACGTTCCCGCGCAATCAGGGCCGCGCCGAAAGCCCCTACGGTATCCGGCTTATCCGGAACCGCGATCGGGCTGCCCAGCACCTCGGATATGGCCCGAACCACCCCGCCGTTGCGGGCCACCCCCCCGGACATGGCCACATTCAGGCCGGTCATCTCGCCTCCGACCCGCTTGGCCAGCGAGGCCGTCCGGGAGGCGATCGCGCGGTTCAAACCGGCGACGATCTCACGGGTTTCGGTGCCGTCTGCGATCAGGGATACGACTTCGCTCTCGGCAAACACGGTGCACATGCTGCTCAGCGTCAAACCTTCCCGGGCGCCGCCGTCCAGTTCCCCCAATTCGGTAATATCGACCTGCAGAGCCCGCGCCATGGCCTCCAGAAACCGCCCCGTGCCGGCGGCGCATTTATCGTTCATGGCAAAATCCAGCACGCCGCCCTTGCGGTCCAGACGAATGGCCTTGCTGTCCTGACCGCCGATATCGACCAGAATATCGGTATCCGGGAACAGGGCCTGGATTCCTCTGGCATGACAGGTGATTTCGGTCACCGCCGCCAGCCGCTGATCCACCCGGTCCCGGCCGTAGCCGGTCGATATGGTGGCCAGGATATCGGCATCGTTCAGACCGGCCGAATGCTTGATCTCCCGGCGGACTCGCTCGATGGCCTCCAGGTTGCGGGCGCCGGTGGGCACGACGGTGGCGGCCAGAATGTGACCGTCCGTATCAATCAACACGCCGTCACAGGACAGGCTGCCGATGTCGATACCGAGAAAAGCTCCCATGGTCGATCTCCTTGTGTTAACGGTCGGATAGGGCTGATCGCCACAAAACGGCACGGGGTCCACGGTGGCGCTCTTGCTCAGATCCAGGGCGACGGCCGGCTGGCGATCATTTCGGCGAAAGCCTCCAGGCGTGTGCGCAACTGCCCTTCGGAGAAATTGCGCGAATCGATGCAATCCACCTCCAGGTTTAATACCGGCACCCCGATCTCCTTCAGACCGTCTGCAATCAGTCCTCGGGCGCCGGTCCCCTGACGGCATCCCCAGTTGCAGGGGTTGATGGCCCCGTTGACCTTGAATTCCGTCGCCATTTTCCGGAGATGATCGATGCGCCGGTGGCCCTGTCCGTTGAAGGGAATCGAAATGGCCCGCCGGGCCAGTCCTTCATAGGGGGCATCCGGGTCGATCGGCTCCCAGGTAATGGCGTTGAGCTCGTCGGCCACCACCACGGCCCCGAAGTCCTTTTGGAGCATTGCAATCAGGGGATTTTTGAATTGGATACGATTTTGAATCCAGAGCAGACGCAGGTTTTCATCGGCAATCCCGCCTTCCCCGTTTTCAACCTTGCGGGCGAAATCGTCACGATAGGCCGCGGCGACATCGACGGCGGCCCCGGTTCCCAGCAGCAGGGCCATGGCGATACCGAAATTGCCCATCATCCGGCCGGTGGCCGGTGACGGTACGCTGCGGGCCAGCTGATAGGCTTCCAGCAGCAGGGCTCGGGCGCGGTTGCTATTCGCGATGGCTTGCCGCACGCGCTCGGGGTCCAGCGTCTCACCGGTATGATCGCACACGAAAGACACCATGGCTTTGATCTGCCCGGCCAGATAACGGACCCCCGCATCCGTTGCCTCCTGGGGCACATTCAGAACAAAAAGGTCTTTCTGGAAATGGTGGGCCAGGTTTTCCATGACGGCCAGCCCCCCGGTGCAGGGGCTGCTGGTGGCAATTAGAAAATCCGGCACGGGCATGAGGTCTTTGCGCGCCGCCCCCAGGACGGCCCGGTGGTACCCGCAGGCGTCGCCGGCGAAACCGGCATGTTCGGCCTCTTCCAGAAAAGCTCCCTCCATACCGGTGGCGGCCAGCATGGCGCCCACAAATTCCACAAAGCAGGAGGTCACCCCCATGGCTGACAGCAGATCGAAAGGCGCCGTCACGCCGCACCAGGCCACCCGGTCGGCACCGCCATACAGCCGCTGCCCCAGCCGGGCCACCTCCAGGGCATATGCCTTGCGCGGGCTGCGGCTTTCCGGATCGTTCGCAAGTTTGGCCTCGATACCGGAAACCAGATCGTCGAAATAGGGTTTCATCATGACGGTCACCTCAACATTTCGATAAAGGCTTCGATACGGGTGCGCTGCTGCCCGATGGAACGCAGAGAGCAGTCTCCTTCCAGCAGCAGCAGGGGCAGCCCTGCCTCCCGCAAGGTGTCACGAATCATGGGAAGACGCGCCAGATAGGGATCACAGAATTTAAGGGTATGCCCGATGACGCCGCATAGCGTCGCAGCTGTTGACCCCCTCCATCCCCGTAAGCGGCGGCAGATCGTTATCCATGGCCC
>JAERRP010000462.1 GCA_016735415.1 Desulfobacterales bacterium
GCATGCCCGGATGGATCTGCAGGATGTTGGCGGCGGCCAGTTTGATGTCGTAGTCCAGATAGGGCAGCAGATCGATTTTGTTGAGCAGGGCCGCGTCGCATTCACGGAACATGAGGGGGTATTTCAGCGGTTTGTCTTCCCCTTCGGTAACACTCAGGATGACGGTGCGTTTGTCTTCGCCGATGTCGAACTCGGCCGGGCAGACCAGGTTGCCGATGTTCTCCACGATCAGGATATCGATGGCGTCCAGATCGAGTCCGCCCAAGGCCTTTTCGATCACGTGGGCCGCCAGATGACAGTCCCCGCCGAACTCGTCGGTGTTGATCTGGACCACCGGTGCGCCGCTGGCCGCCAGGCGGTCGGCGTCCTGGGTTGTACAGATGTCGCCCACGATCACCGCACAGCGAAAGTCCTTCATCAGGTGCTGCAGCGTTTTTTCCAGGGTCGTGGTCTTGCCCGAACCGGGCGAGCTCATGAGATTGAGCATAAATATTTTTTTAGCCTCAAAAAGCCGGCGGTTGGCTCTGGCCATGATGTCGTTGGCATCCAGCACCCGGCGCACCACCTTGATTTCCCGCGATCCGCTGGGGCGGGTTTCCACCCGTCCGTCGCCGGGGTGGGGATGGTGATGGTCGTGGCCTTCTTTATGGTGGTGGGCCCTGTGCCGATTAATTCCGTCCAGCAGCATGTCACGCGTCCTCTTCCGCCAGTTCCAGAGATTCAATATCAAGCTCCCGACCGGACAGCAGGGTAATGTCCCCACTGTCGCAGGCGGGGCAGACAAACGCCGGCTGATCGATGGTCCAGGCATGCTGGCAGGCGTTGCAGCGCGCCCGGACCGGGATCTCCTCGATATGCAGTTCGGCCCCCTCCAGGGGGGTTTCCCGGGCAACGACCTCGAAGCAGAACCTGAGGCTGTCCGGCACGATGGCCGACAGCTTGCCCACCTTGAGGTTCACGCGGGCCACGCGGGCGTCGGCCATTTCGGCCGGAATCGACGATCTGGCGATTTCAACGATCTGCATGGCCACACCCATTTCGTGCATGCTTCGATCCTTTGCATCCGTTTGCTCTGAGGGCCAAAAACCCGCCTATGATGCGCAATCAGAAGACCTTGGCGCAAATCTCGCCCAGTATCCCCAGGTTTTCGCAAACATGCACCCCCACGGCCTTCATGGCGGCCAGCTTGGCCTCGGCCGTACCGCTGTTGCCGCTGATAATGGCGCCGGCATGCCCCATGCGGCGCCCGGGGGGCGCCGTGAGTCCGGCAATGAATCCGACCACCGGTTTGGTGACCCTGGCCTTGATATATTCGCAGGCATCCTCTTCGGCGGAACCGCCGATCTCGCCCACCATGACGATGCCGGTGGTGTCGGAATCGTTCTGGAAGGCTTCCAGGCAGTCGATGAAATTGGTGCCGTTGACCGGATCCCCGCCGATGCCGATACAGGAAGTCTGTCCGATTCCCCGGGCCGTCAGCTGATGCACGACTTCATAGGTCAGGGTTCCGGAGCGGGAGACCACACCGATGGGTCCGCCGGGCTTGTGGATCGGCCCCGGCATGATGCCGATCTTGGCCACGCCGGGGGTGATGATCCCGGGGCAGTTGGGGCCGATCAGGCGGCAGTCTTTGTCCTTGAGATAATTTTTCACCCGCATCATGTCCATGACCGGGATGCCTTCGGTGATGGCCACGATCAGGCCGACCCCCCCGTCAGCGGCCTCCATGATGGCGTCGGCCGCAAAGGGCGGCGGCACAAAAATCATGCTGCAGTTAGCACCGGTTTCACGCACGGCCGCTTTGACCGTATCGAATACCGGGATGTCGTCCATGGACTGGCCGCCCTTGCCCGGCGTGACGCCGGCCACCACCGGCGTGCCGTAGGCCACGCATTGGCGGGTGTGAAACTGGCCTTCCCTGCCGGTGATGCCCTGGACCAGAAGCCTGGTGTCTTGATCGACAAATATGCTCACGATTCTATCCTCGCATTAAATGAATGGTTTAGTTGACCATCGCGGCCACTTTGCCGGCAGCGTCTTTCAGATCGACCGCTGTGGTCAGATCGAGTCCCGATTCGGCCAGAATCCGCCGGCCTTCCTCCACGTTGGTGCCCTCCATGCGGACCACCACGGGGACGTTCAGGCCCGTCTTTTTAGCGGCGTCGACCACCCCCTGGGCCAGCACGTCGCAACGCAGGATGCCGCCGAAGATATTGATCAGAATGCCTTTGACATTGGCGTCACTCAGAATGATGCGGAAACCGTTGGCCACCATTTCCGCATTGGCGCCGCCCCCCACATCGAGGAAGTTGGCCGGCTCGGCCCCGGCCTGCTTGATGATGTCCATGGTGGCCATGGCCAGACCGGCGCCGTTGACCATGTTGCCAACATTGCCCCGGCCGCCCAGGTTGATGTAGTTCAGGTTGAATTTCGAGGCCTCCAGTTCCAGTGGATCCTCCTCATCCGTATCGCGGTATTCTAAAATATCTTTATGGCGGAAAAGGGCATTGCCGTCGAAATCCATTTTGGCGTCCAGGGCGATGACATCGTCTTCGGCCGTAAGCACCAGTGGATTGATCTCGACCAGAGAGCCGTCATATTGGGTGAAAAACCGGTAGAGGTTCGTCAACAGCTGCATGAAAGGTTTCCGGGCCGCCGGCGGGATATTCAGTCCGAAAGCCACTTCGCGCAGGTGATAGGACTGAATTCCGACCAGGGGATCGATAAAGACCTTGATGATCTTCTCGGGGGTCTCCGCGGCCACGGTTTCGATATCCATACCGCCGGCTTCACTGGCCATGATGATGTTCTTGGCCGTGGCGCGGTCGGGCAGGATGCTGAGGTAAAGCTCCTTGGCGATATTGAGCCCCTGCTCCACCAGCACCTTGCGAACCAGGCGTCCCTCGGGTCCGGTCTGGTGGGTCACCAGGTTCATGCCGATAATTTGATCGGCAAAGGTTTCGACCTCCTGCGCGGATTGGGCCAGCTTGACACCGCCGCCCTTGCCGCGCCCGCCGGCATGAATCTGGGCCTTGACCACCACCGGGTAGCCCCCCAGTTTTTCGGCGACGTCAAGGGCCTCGGCGGTCGTGAAGGCCACCCCGCCCTCGGGGACTTTGACATTGAATTGACGAAAGAGTTCTTTGGCCTGATATTCGTGGATCTTCATGACTTTTCTCCCTGGAAAGTCGTCTTATCGGCAGGATGCAGCGTACGCCGGATAGAAAAACGGCCGAAGGCGGAACCGTTTAAGGCGGGCGGCTTACCGCCGCCCGCCGGTATGGGTTGCATTCAGCCGATAATTGCCAGAACGGCATTTTTGGCGACGGAGTCGCCGCTGCTGTAGTTAATGGCTTTGATGGTGCCGCCAACGGGTGCCGCCAGGGCGTTCTCCATTTTCATGGCTTCGAGGATCAGCACGGTATCACCTTTTGCGACGCTGTCCCCCACCGCTTTTTCATATTTGACGATCATGCCTGGCATAGGCGCCGTCAGTGGTGTCCCCTCGGTGTCGGCCGCGGGGGCCGGGGCGGC
>JAERRP010000352.1 GCA_016735415.1 Desulfobacterales bacterium
AGTGTTTCAGCCAAAGACCTGGCCACCAGCAAGGAGCAGTCCATCAAGATTACGGTTTCCAGCGGCCTGTCGCAGGAAGAAATCGATGCCGCCATCAAGGAAGGGGAAATGCATGCGGACGAGGACCTTAAGAGAAAGAATCTGGTCGAAGCCCGCAACCAGGCCGACAGCCTGATCTACTCCACTGAAAAATCCTTGAAAGACTTGGGCGACAAAGTCGATCAGGCCACCCAGGACAAGATCAAGGAGGCCATCGAACCCCTGCGAAAAGCCATGGAGGGGGAAGACCCGGAAGAAATCAAACGCTTGAGCGAAGCCCTGACCCAGGAGTCCCACAAGCTGGCCGAGGCCATGTATCAGCAGGCCTCCCAGGATAGCGCTCAGGAACCGGGCGGTGGACCTGAATCCGGAGACGGAGCCCAACAGGGCGCCGCCCCTCCCGATGATGACGTGGTCGACGCTGATTTCGAGGAAGTCAAAGACAATAAAAAATAGACGGCGATCTTCCGTCACGATCAAACCCGCAGGACCAAGTGTCCTGCGGGTTTTTTTGTTGGCCTGACCGTTTTTTCCCCGCCTGTAAAACCGGAAGGGCGCACCCGCTATGACCGTTGCGGCTTCCGGCCTTCCGGGGTCATGGCGCCCGAAGCGATCAGCCCTTCTGTGTGCCATTGATTCTTCCGGACGAATTCGTGCTTCCGGTGCTGGCAGTCCTTCCGGCCGCAGATCGGGCAGTAATCGCCACCACAGGGGTCCATGTGTACCAGCACACTGGCCGCGCCTTCCACCTCTTTGAGAATGATCTTCTCCAGAGCGTCGGCTTCTTCATGGGCGTCCGCCAGGGACATCCGTCGCGGCAGAATCAAATGCAGGTCGATATGGATGCGGGATCCGGCGCTCCAGGCGCGAAGTTTGTGGATATCGATCCAGACCGGCCGCCGGTGGGCCGCAATCACCGCCGCAATCCGGTCCAGGATAGCTGGGTCAGCGGCGTCCATCAGCCCGTGATAGGACTGGCGGATGAGTCGTGAACCGGTGATAAGAATGTTAATCCCCACGATGCAGGCCGCCAGGCCGTCCATCCAGTACCAGTCGGTAACGCGTACCAGCACCAGGCCGATGATGACCCCGATGCTGGTGTAGACGTCGGTCAGCACATGGCGGCCGTCGGCCTCCAGCGTGATTGACCGGGTCTGTTTGCCGACGCGGATAAGGACCATCCCCAGAATGACGTTCACCACACTGGCCCCCACCATGACGGCCAGTCCGGCCTCCAGGCGCGGCAGGGGACGGGGGTCCAGCAGGTGCGCCAGTCCGGCCTTGAAGATAGCGAATGCCGCCAGAACGATCAGGGCGCCTTCGAAACCGGCCGAAAAAAATTCAATCTTCCCATGACCATAGGGATGGCTCGGGTCCGGGGGTTTGGCCGCCATCACGACACTGACAATGGCAAAAGCGCTGGCCACCACGTTGATGATGGATTCCAGGGCATCGGAAAGCACCGCCGACGAGCCCGTCAGCCGGTAGGCGTAAAACTTGGCCGCCAGCAGGGCGGCCCCGACCACCAGGGCCGATCCGGCGGCCATGATCCGCTGGCGTTGATGGGTGCGCTCAACCATCAGCTTTGTTTTCTCCGCAGGATTGGCGGTGCTGCCCCCGGCTCCGTCAGTCCGCGGCGGAGGTCGTCCAGGTTGGCAATTGCCTTAAAATGCGGCCGCAGGGCTTCCAGCTGTGCATCGGCCCGCCGGCCCAGTTTTTCCGCCGCCTGGTAGCGTCCGGCCTCGCGGTGAACGTAACCCCCGGCAGCCTGAATCAGGGTCCTGAGGACCTCGCGAAAATCGCCCCGGGCTTCGTGCCAGTCGATTTCGAGGTATTCATGCACTTCGAAAAACAGGTGTCGGTTCCACAGAACCATAACGTCGTCAAGCAGGCCCGGATCGGTCAACTCCCCGCGATCCTGGAGCGCGGCCCGGTAGCGTTCCAGCCGTTGATCGATGTAGGCGCGATAGACCGGATGCGGATGGCGCTCCTTAAGACCGGCGGCCACGGACGCATAATCCACCCCTTCCCCCTGCCAGGCGGCCACAAAAGCGACGGACAGGGTATTGCGGATATCGCGGGAGGCCCGATCACGAAAAGGGTCGAATTTGCGTCCGGCCGCCCCGCGGCGATCTGAAGATTTCTTCGTTTTCACAGCAGCAGCGTCTCCCTGTCATTGGGAATTGGATACCACCAGGCCTTCCAGCGCCCGGATACGATCACTGATGACTTCGGGCAGGGGGGTTTTGGTTTGGGCGCCAAAGTCATAGGGAACGACCCGTCCGTCGCCCTCGGCGGCCACTTTCCCGTGCCGATGGCTCACTACCCGGTAGTGCATCAAGAACCGATCGGCCATCAGTTCGACAATTTTAGCCCCCACCGAGACCGTATCCGGGTAGGTCAGCGGTAATTTGTACCGGCAGCGGGTTTCCGCCAGAATAGGACCGATCCCGGTGGCCGCCATGGCCTGCATCACCTTCAGTTTCTCGAAATAGGCGATGCGTGCACTTTCGAAATAGCGCAGGTAAACAATATTGTTGACGTGCCCGAAGGCATCCATCTCGCCCCAGGCCACCGGGATTTCGATCACCACTGGATAATCTTCAAGCATTTGATGCCGTGAAAGTGCCTGCACGATTTGTCGTCGCCTCCCTCTCAGCCGCCGGTTATCGGCGCCAGAATTTAAATGCGGCATTCCGGAGTCGGTGGTTTTTCCGGCCCCGGACGATCCCGATCCAGTTTGGCAATCACCAGGGTCACATCATCCTCGAGCGCCGCTGTCCCGCGAAAATCCTGCAATGCTGCCAGGATGCGATCCCGGATATCACCGGCGGCGGCAGAGGCGTTCACCTGGATAAGGGTGAAGAGGCGTTCCTTGCCAAACATTTCTCCCCGGGCATTGAAGGTCTCCCAGATCCCGTCGGTTCCCAGGAGTATGATCGCGCCGTCGGCCAGACCGTCCCGGCGCTCAACAGAATAGGTTCCGGCGGCATCGACGCCGAGCGGCAACCCCGACCCCATGAGCACGTCAAAACGATCCGTCACGGGATCGTAAAAAATGGCGGGGTCGTGTCCGGCCCGCACCCATTCGATCCGCCCGCGATCCGGATCGATCAGCAGCATGAAAAGTGTCATGAACTGGCCGGAAGCGGCCACGTCCCGGCAGAGCTGGCCGTTCACGTCGGTTATGATTGCTCCGGAAGACCCGGCCAGGGACGCCCGCTGCCGCAGAAACGCCCGGGCGGTCGCCATCAGAAGCGCGGAAGACACCCCGTGGCCGGCCACGTCCCCGACGGCCACCCCCAGCCGGTAACCGCTTCCTTCGGCCGGCACCAGAAAATCGTAATAGTCCCCGCCGGTTTCATCACAGTACAAATTATCTTCTTATTTGAATTTTGCGGGCCTATTCCAAGAAGTTGTGTAGAAATTGAGTGCAAGTTTTAATGACATCACAAGTTCAGGAACAGCTTTCACTTTTAAGAT
>JAERRP010000911.1 GCA_016735415.1 Desulfobacterales bacterium
TTTTGGGAGTACCGGTCTGCCTAGGGCGTGCTCTGAGCGAGTCAGCAAATAAAAGCGAGCAAAAAGCCGTGGGTATATCGAAACCTGCGGCTTTTTATTTTTTTGAATGGCGAAAAAAAAATCAAACAGCCGCCTCGCAGAACAAAGGGGAACCACCGGTATTCAGGAAGCGTGTCTTTTAAGGAGTATAATAAAAAATGTCCAGACCCAATATTATTTTAACAGGATTCATGGCTACAGGTAAAACCACCGTGGGCAAATTGCTGGCGGAGCAGTTGGGTTATGAGTTCGTCGACACAGACGAACTGATTGCCAGGCGCAGTGGAATGGCCATTGCCGATATTTTTCATGAAAAAGGTGAAGCCGCTTTTCGCAGGATGGAGTTTGGGCTGGCTCAGGAACTGGGTGATAAAGAGGGGCTTGTCGTTTCCACCGGTGGCCGTATGATGCTGGATCCCGCCAATGCAGAGGCGCTGAGCCGGCGCGGGCGGGTTTTTTGTCTGGTTGCAACGCCCGAGGAGATTCATGATCGCGTTACCAAAGATAAAGACGTGAAGCGGCCGCTACTCGAAGTGCCAAACCCCATGCAGCGTATTGTGGGATTGATGGAGCAGCGCAAAGAAGATTATGGTCGGTTCCCGCAAATGGTGACCTCCGAAAAAAGTCCGGATGAGGTGACCTTGAATTTGATGGGTATCGTACAGGCCAATCCGGATCTGCGCATGTCGATTACCGCTCGCGACATCGGGTATGAATTTATCGTCGGCGGTGGGATTTTGCCGTTTGTTTCCCAATTGGCGGGCATCAGCAGCCCGGTAGCGGTGATAACCGACAGCAATGTAGGGCCGCGCTACGCAGAAAGTTTAGGACCGACCGATGCCGTTATTACAGTTCCACCCGGCCAGCAGCATAAAACACTGACAATCGTGCAATCGATTTGCGAAGAACTGGTGGAAAAGGGTTTTGACCGCAGCACAACCATTGTTGCGCTGGGTGGCTCGGTTATCAGCGGACTGGCCGGTTTTGTGGCCGCGACCTACATGCGGGGGGTCGACTGCGTGCAATGCCCCACCAGCCTGTTGGCGATGGCCGATACGAGTATCGGCGGCAAGGCCGGAATCAATCTGCCCCAGGGCAAAAATTTAATCGGTGCCTTTAAACAGCCCAAAGCCGTCATCGCCGATGTTGCGACGCTGCAAAGTCTCTCTCCCCGGGAGTTCGCCTCCGGTATGGCGGAGGTCATCAAGCAGAGCCTGATCGGTGATGCGGATCTGTTTTCCAGGATAGAAAACGGCACCTGGATCCGCAAAGCCGGCGAACTTCAGCCACCGCTGGCCGAACTTCAAAACTTGGTCGCGCAGGCCATTCAGGTCAAAATCAACATCATTCAAGAGGACCCTTTCGATCGCGGCCGCCGGGCTGTCCTCAACCTGGGGCACACGTTTGCGCATGCGATTGAAATTGTCAGCGGTCACGCTGTGCGCCATGGTGAAGCGGTTGCCATGGGGCTCGTGGCCGCTGCCAGTTTATCAACCCGGCGGGGTCACTGTTCGGCAGCATTGCAAAACAGAATTGAAGTCGCACTTGAATCCACAGCACTTCCCACCCGCATTCCGGCAGATGTGAGTCCGGAACGCCTGCTTAAGGTCATGCAGACCGACAAGAAAAGGAAAGCCGGACGGTTGCGGTTTGTTTTGCTGCGCGGTATCGGGGATGTTTTTGTGACGAATGCGGTAGATCAGAAAGCTGTGATTGAAACGCTGAGAGAATTGACGCTCGCTTAACCAACATTTCCCAATAGCTGCGACAACTTGTTGGCAGCCTCCAGCAGGCTGTCAAGCATCTCCCGGTGACGATCTTCGGTAAATCGCTGTATCGGACCGGCAATCGCGATGGCCCCGCATACGGTGCTCTCATGATTAGATACAGGTGCCGCCAGGCCGGCGACTTCCAAGAAAAGCTCACCCTGGCTCAATGCATAGCCTTGCTTACGGATGGCTGTAAATTCCTCCTCCAGGCGACTGCGCTCGACGATGGTTGCCGGCGTCAGCCGTTGTAAGACTTTTTCTCCCAATACCTGATCGCGAAATTCTTTGGAAGAATAGGCCAGAAGGACTTTCCCGCTGGCGCCGGCGTACAGTTCAAAACTTTCTCCCTCCTCAACGTGATAGCTGAGTGGATTGGAACCCTTTTCTCTGACCAGACAGATCCGCCTGGTTCCTTGAATGATAAAAAGCTTGGCCGATTCCCCTGTGATCGAGGCCAGTTCCCGCAGAATGGGCCGGGCGATAGAAATCAGTGAGTTGGATCTCTCGTAAATCTTTCCGAGCATCATCAGTTTGGGACCCAGTCGGTAAAGGGATCCCTCCGTGCGGATGAGAAATCCATGCGCCATTAACGTCCCGCACAAGCGCAGGATGCGGCTTTTGTAAAGCCCTGTTTTTTCGCTGAGCTGTTTGAGGGACAACTCCGGTACGCTATCCGAAAAACACTCGAGGATGCTCAGGGCTTTATCAACGCTTTCAATCTGTTTGGCAGACTCCTTGGGAGCATTTTTAATTTTCAGCATCACGCACGGCTCCACATTTATTCATACAGGACCGACATTGCCTGTCTGAGTTCTCCAATCGGGATTTGTCCCGGTGCGGAAGCTTTTTTTCCGATCGCAAAGGTAATATCCGATCCAAACAACCCGCCGACCAGTCGCGTCACCCCGCCCTCGGGGCCCATCGACATGGTCACGATAGGCACTTTGACGGCCCCTGTCCTGGCCTTCAGGGTTGCGTTGAGCAACGTCAATACATCCGCATAATCTTTTGGCATGACTGCAAGTTTGGCGATATCGGCGCCCATTTCCTGGGCCCTGGTTAGCTTGGCATGAATAAAGGCCTCATCGGGTGTAGCGTTAAAATTGTGGTAAGAAAAGATCAGCCTGGTTCCGAACTCTTTTGCAGTTTCCTTAACGGCCGCCATAAAATCCGGTTCATTGCACATTTCGACATCGACAATATCAAGATGGCCTGATTGGATTGACGTTTTTATCAGATTCAGCCTCATGTCCGGGCTGATTTTTTTAAAGCCGCCTTCCACATCGATTCGGCAGGTAAATATCATGGGGATATTTCCGATTTTCTCCCGCAGTTCCTTCAGCACCTTGAGGCTCTCACCAATATCTTCGACTTTATCGTAGGCGTCGATGCGCCACTCCAACAGATCCGGGTCGAACTGTTTCAATTCCTGCGCTTGATTCAACAGCTCCGATTTTTCCGAGGCCACCAGCGGCAGACAGATCAGGGGGTCCGGTCCGCCGATCACCTTGTCCCTTACCGTTACTTTGGTTTCGCTTTGAAGTCTCATCACAACCTCCCATCAGTTATATGGCAACGAATCAGTTTAATGTGATCGGCGCCCCCGTGCGCACGGCCTCGGCGACAGCCATGGTCGCCTCGAGGGTTTTCATCCCTTCCGTGCCGGAGCAGCGAGGTGCGGCGCCATTGCGCACCACGTCGCAGAAGTGTCGCAACTGACGCTCCAGAGGGATGGTGCGCTCAACGCCTGTGCGTTCATTGGAGATCGGATCGCCCCACCCCTGCTTGCCCTGGCCGGTGTAGCGCCAGAGCGTCATTTCAGGAAAGCTCAGCGTTGCCTCGGTGCCGAAGATCCGATAGCAATCCTGGGCCGCGGAATAATACAGTGGATTCTCGCCGGTCGCTGACTCGAAGTTATAGGGCGAAGCCACGACATCCGACGTGACCACGGTGGCCAACACGCCGCTACCGAATCGGATTGTGATGACAGCGGTATCCTCGACCGGATATCCCCGTATGGCGTTGCCGGTCTCTGCGTAGATGCGCTCTACATCGCCAAAAAAGTACCTCAAATTGTCGATGTCATGGATGAGATTGATGAGAACGGGGCCACCGCCCGGTTCCCTGCGCCAGGTCGCCTTGAAATAACTGGCCGGCTTCAAGACGGTCCAAAGGGCACTCACGGCCGTGACCGTTCCCAGTTTGCCGTCATCCAGGATTTGCTTTGTCGCTTCGATGTATGGATTAAATCGTCGATGATGGCCGACGAGCACTTTGACACCGGTCTTTTCGGCCGCTTCGATTAAGTTCGCACCGGCCTTGAGGTCCGATACGATAGGCTTTTCGACGAGAATATGGAGGCCGGCCGCCACACATTTGATTCCGATGGTTGCATGGGTATCGTTCGGTGTGGCAATGATGGCCCCCTCGGCATCGCCCTCTTTGAGAAAAAGCGCAACATCGCTGTAATAGTCGGTCCCGGCACGTTCCGCCAGTGCTTTTGCGTTCGGATTCGGTTCGACAACACCGGCCAGCCGGCAGCGCGGTTCGTCCACAATGTGCTGAATATGTCTCTTCCCGATGAGGCCGGCGCCGATCACCGCAATCCGGACAGGGGAAGCATTCGAAGCCATGGCCTGTTCCCTCCTGATTATTATGTGCATGTCTCCTTGTGCACCAGCACATGTTTCATACGTCCCGGAAGAACGCGACCCAAAGCCGTTTCCAGGAATGTCACCGCCTCACATGTGGCTTCCAGATCAATCCCTGTTTTTATGCCCATGGATTCAAACATGTTTACGGCGTCTTCGGCCGGAACATTGCCGGCCGCCCCTTTCACAAAGGGACAGCCGCCCAGGCCGCCGGTACAGACATCAAAGGAGCGCACACCGGCCTCATATCCGCTGAACATGTTGGCGAGGCCCAATCCGCGCGTGTCGTGCAGGTGAAGTGACACGCAGACCTCAGGGAATTCTTTCGTAAAGCGTCGCACCAAATGCCTGATGGAGCGGGGTGTTGCCATTCCGGTCGTGTCGGCCAGATTGATTTCTATGGCCCCGGCCGCGATCATTTTGTGAGCAGCGGTCAGCACCGCATCTTCTGCAATCCGGCCCTCATACGCGCACCCGAAGGCACACTGCAATCCGGCCCGAAAATCCAGACCGGCGACAAGGGCCTCGCGAATTAGCTCTGTCATGGATTCAAGGGCGACGGCCGCCGGGCGCCGTGCATTTTTGCGGCTGTGGGTGTCACTGACCGATACAGACATGCTGACATGCGGAACCCCGCATTTGAGCGCCCGCTCCAGCCCCTTGTCATTCAGGATCAGGGCCGAAACCACGGTATCGTTCTGGTTGCCGATGGTTCGAATCAATTCATCGGTATCGGCCATCTGGGGCACGACTTGCGGATGGACAAAAGAGCCGACCTGGATTCTTTTTATTCCGGCCTTTTTCAACATTCGGAAAAAATGCAGCTTCTCCTCAAGGCTGAAGATACGTGACTCCATCTGAAGCCCGTCTCGAAGGGCCTCGTCTTCAAGAAGCAATTCTTGGTCTGACGCAGCGCTATTCATCACTACCCCCGTTTTTTTGAGCTTGGGCAACAGAATGGAGAGCTAAAGTAGTTTTCCCTGATGATTCAGGTC
>JAERRP010000102.1 GCA_016735415.1 Desulfobacterales bacterium
GTGACTTCATCATGTTTCTTTTCTTCATTGCCGCTTATTGGCTAAACAAAAAATGTGGTCAGCTATGGTTCCGTCATCAGGGCCACGGCTTTGAGCCGGCCGCCGGCCGCCATCAGGGTCTTGTAGGGCATGAACAGGGTCAGCTCGACGGCCGTGTGTTGGTACCGGCTTTGGAAGGACCGCACGTCGTCCCCCGACTCCATGGCTTCCATTTCGATTTCAGTCATCTGGGCTGAAATTTCACTGGGAAAGGTCACCGGCGTCAGGGGCTCGCCATCCAGATCCGGCCGCTGCATTATCTGCTGATCGTCAAAGATGCCCGCCACACGGTAGGAACTGCCCCAGATGGTTACGCTGGCCCGGTCCAGATCGTCGGCACGGATATTCAACTGGTCCGCCATCCGCTGGGGGATGACCACCGCGCGCTCATCATCGTTTTCAAACCAGCGGCCCGCCAGCAGGGCGCGGTCCAGGCCGGTAAAGCCCGTTTCGGCGCTTGAGAGCCCGACCACCCCCTGGGCTTCGAAGCGCGCCTGGCCCCGGATAACCGGAATCTTGGCCGAATGGGTGCGGTCTTCGGTATCAAGCCACACCCGGGGCGCCGCCACGGTATGGCCCATAAAGGTGTTGGTCAGGGAGGTCAGGGCCTCGAGGGGCAGATCGCGCCAGTCCGGATTCTTGAGCAGAAAACCCTGATAGGGTGCCCGGGCGTTGTAGAAAATGCGGGCATGCAGACGGGTGGACTTCACCGACGTGAAACTCATGATCGTAAAGGTCAGGATGATCAGGGTGGTACAGGTCAGAACGGTGCGCAGCCGGCGCCGCTTGAGGTTGCTGACCCCCAGGAGGAAGGAGGCCACAAAAGCCTTCCAGCGACTGATCCCCTCTATGCTTTTGCGCATGGCGCGATGCTGGAGCAGACTCATTTCTTCTTCAAAACGGAAGAAGATGATCAGCGTCACGATCAGCGACAGCCCGATAATGAAAAAGGCCAGGATGACCACCGTCGGGCTGTAAGCCAGATCGAAGGCCGGATGCACGTTGTAGATCACGACGATCAGCAGCAGTAAAATGGCCGAAAAGGCGATGATGCGTTTGTGAATGTTGCGGTAGCCGAACACAAGCCGTTCCGCACAGAAGGCAAACGGCACGAAAAGCGCGATATAGAACAGGACCCCGAAAAGAATGTCTTTCTGGGTGCTCTCGACCTGGTCGTAGACCCGGCTGGCCAGGGCCCAGGAACGGGCGGCGGCTTCCATGAAGATATCGTAGTGCTTCAGGGCCAAGGCCGATTCGGCCGCCTGCAGCGCCGTCAGGCCCTCGTCCTGAAGCCCCCGCAGACGTTCATCGTTGATACCTTTCTCTTCCAGGCTCGCGATGCGTGGTTTCAGCAGCTGCCACATATCCCGGGCTACATGGTATTCGGTATGAAACAGCCGCGGCCACGCATCCACCAGGTAGCCGATCCCCCCGGGGCGCTGCGGGGTGGCCCCGGTTAGAATCATTTTCTTCCGCAGGACCGTGTCGGAAAGCGTCATCTTGAAACGGGTCTCCGGCGCCAGATAGAGGGAGACCATGGTTGAATCGCGGGAATCGATCCGGCTCCACCAGTATTTGAGCGGAGCGGCTTCGAGACGCGCATCCAGCAGATTGATCTTGGTCATGTAGCGGAAACTGCGGGGTTCGAGCAAATTGAAAAGGGTCGTCTGACGGCAGGCGAACATCATCAGGTCGGTTTCCATGTAACGCCGTTGCATCTTGACCCGATATCGGTATTTTCCGGTTTGCTTTTTATCGATGGGCCAGCGTGTTTCACCCGTTTCGGGATCGAAGCGATAGCCTTCCAGGATGACCTTATCGTAGACATTCTTCTTGTCGGACAGTCCTTTGAGCTCGAACAGACCGGAGCGGTCGACCCGCACGTGGTAGCGGGCCGGCCCCTGAAATGCCATCAGAATGGTGCCGGGGGCCGGCTGCTGCGCGAAAAGCTCGCCGTGGCGGATGATTTTAGCGCTGCCCTTGAGAACCGACAGACCGATCCGCGGAAACTCGCCTTCGTGGTATTGGGGCGCGCCGGCCAGATCCTGAAGCAAGGCGGCGACAAAACGGCTCTGCCGGCGGGCAAACCCGGTGTTCATGTGTTTCGGCAAGTCGTAAGGTGTTCCCCAGTGCGGACGGGCATCATGGGTGGTCGCCAGGGTCAGGCCGATGTAGCCGCCCAGGGCGCTGACCTCTCCCCCCATCGAGGGCCGGTCGGGCAGATAGGAAGACCATGGTTTGAGGCGGCTGGGCCGCAGGGAGTCTTTATAGACATCCTCGATCCCCAGTGCTTTCTGAACACGGGCCGCCGAGGCCCCCAGAACATCGTTCATCAGGCTGTAGACCGGCACCCGGGCGCTGGCCCGATGGGGACGCAATTTGTAGTGAAAACCCTGGTTGAAAGCCCCCACCCCGTCACCATGGCTGGAAAGATGCAGGGACACCACGGCGCTGATTTCCCGGTCCTTGATCACCCGCCGAAAAGCCATGGCCTGCTTGAGATGGGACAACTGCCGCTGGGCATCCTTGCGGATGGCTTTGGTTTTGCTGAGGATGTCGGGAATCAGCCGCGCAACCCAGTCCCGCTCCTCGGGAGAGATGTCACGGTAGTCTTTTTTCCAGCTCAGCCCCCGCAGCTACCAGATCGGTCGCGCGCACGACTGCACTCATGTCACACTTGTATTTTGCA
>JAERRP010000818.1 GCA_016735415.1 Desulfobacterales bacterium
GTACTCCACGGTGTAGCTCATGTCGTTGATGCCGTTTTTCATGTGAAACCCGCTGAAACTGAAGGTGATGAAACCGGCCTCGCTCCAGTTGGAGAGGGTGGAAAGATCGACGAGCTGCACCAGGCTGCCGTTCTGGGGCGGATCGGGATAGTCGACGCCCTCATCGAGATAACCGCCGATGTTGCCCGCGTAACCGGCACCGCTGTATGCCGGCAACACGGGCAGGTTGTCGATGGCGCTCATGCGGCCGGAAAGCACATACCAATCCGCGGGCACGCCGCCGGATGCGGATTCAAAGCCGGGATTGGCGAGCACATTATCGCTGCAAGGCGGTTCCGGCACGATCGCCTCTGCATCCACCGAGACCGCATCCAGAGCGATGTAGTAAGGGCCGCCCGTAAAATCGCTATCCTCGGAGAAGTGAACATCGAATACGAAGCGCGCCCGTGCCCAGCGAACTTTTGGAATGGTCGTGTTTCGCGTCTGTGCTCTCCAGGTCGTTCGGGTATAGGTGTAACTGTATGTCAGGGCCGTTGCGGCGTCCGGCCCGCTCCAGGCCGTATCATCGGCGGTTACGGTCATGCTGTCGTAGTCGGCGGGGAGGTATTCGAGGACCATGGTGATTGATGTGCCGCTCCAGAGATGGTTGTTCATGACCATACGCATGGCCAGCCAGTTGGCGGAGCTGTAATCCGGCAGGGTGGACAAATCGATGAGCTGCACCAGGGTGCCGCCCTGGGTCGTTTGGGGCGTGAGCACCCATTCGCCTTCGACCTCTTGGGCCGTACCGCCCAGGCTGTATGCCGATACGGCGCCATCAAAAGCATCCTCGGCATAGACCTGGACGCTGCCGTCGAGCACCTGCCAGTTGTCCGGCACCAGGGTGCCGGCATCGTAGTTTTCAAAGCTGGTATTCTGCAGTACTTCGACGGCAGCGGCAACACCTGCAAAAACGCCCAGGCAAAGAATTGCCGTGAAGATCGCGGTAATATAAGGTAGCCTTATGTATCTCTTCATAATAAAGTCCTCCCCCCCGTCAGTTTTTCCATTTTTGTTGATCAGTTCGTTCGAGACCTTAAAAGGCAGTCAGCTAAGCCGCCTTTTTCGAAAAGCAATCACCCCCGCAAGGCCGCTGCCCATCAACCACACCGCACCGGGAATGGGCACCGGAGACGACGGCGCCTGCTTATGCTGGGTCCAGGCAATCGTTCCGGGTTCGGAAGAGTTGCCATACTCGAGACCACCGGCGGCGACGGACCAGCCCACCCATGATTCATCTTCCAGACCGATGCCCCCGATACCGACTTGCGAAAATTCCCATTCGCCATGGTTACCTGCCCAACCACTTTCATCCGTCGGGGTCCAATATTCAGTGGTGCCGCGGTCCGGAGCGGCGGCGAATCCGCCCGCGCCGCCCTGTTCGTGCCACAATTCCCAGTTGGGGCCGTACCAGCCGCCCCAATAGAGATCCCCGCTGCCGGTGGGCGTCAGGCTGTCCGTGTTGTATCCCAGGCCGCCCAGGACGCCGTTGGTGAAGTTGTCCTGAGTGTAAGTGTTGGTGCCGTCGCTGATGCCGTACTGGCCGTCACCGTCCAGGTCGTAGCCGATACCCTGCACAGTTCCGGAACCGCCGACCACGTATAGCCGCGGGTCGGCCGCGGCGATGGCCGTCATCATGTTCCAACCAGTCGCTGGGCCGTTAAAGTTATAGCCCCAGGCATAGGAGACATCGGCAATGGGCGCGGGCATGGGCGTTTCCTGACCGCCGCTGTAGGCCAGATTGAAGACTTCCGGCGATGACCAGTGGATGATCATGGCGGCTCTGTTGGACCCGCTGCCGGTCCAGATATCGATGTCGTCAAATGCGTATGAGGCCTGGGCGGCCGGGGCGATGCAGAAAAAAAGGGCAAAGACCAAAGCAATCGGTTTAAATTTCATTTCGTGGGTTCTCCCTTATAGGCCGAGTCGGCCAGGGACTGACCGGCGGGGGATAACAAGATCAAGGTGAACAGGATGATGACGGGTCGGATGAATCGCTTGCGCCGCATGGGGGATCTCTCCTCGGGTGTCAGGTGAAAGAAAAAAAGCCGGGCTGCCGATATTCTTCAGGCAACCCGGCTGTCTCTCGTGCGTGACTCCAGGGAAGAGACCCGTGGCTTTCCGGCCCCGCCTCACGACGGGTGTGGCTTTGTCTGATAGCCGTTACAAGTGTCCGGTTTTAGAGAATAATATAGCGAAACAGCACTGTTCT
>JAERRP010000918.1 GCA_016735415.1 Desulfobacterales bacterium
AGCCCTTCGCCATACGGTGCGGCCCCGGGTAATTTATAATTATATTCCCTTGGACGACCAGGATAAGTACCCGGCCTTTATCGGCCAGACGGAGGATGGCGAGTCGGCCCCGCTGGACGACGGGGTCAACCGCATCATCCCCCGAAACATTGTGACCTATTCGCTGACCAATAACCTGACCTCCAAATACCGGGGTGACGCCAAGCACTCAGCAGACGAGAGTGCGGAAGATGAACCGGCCCCTCAATACAAATATAATGACTTCCTGAGACTGAAATTCGAACAGAACTACAATATCCGGACCGCGCGCAGCAACAACCGCAAGCACCCGTTTTCGCCGATCCGGGCCGAACTGGAATTGTTTCCGCGCGACTATCTGTCTTTGAAGGCCGAGACCGGTTACGACCCTTACGATCAAAATTTCGTGAAACGCGACCTGCTGGCCACCTTGCGCTCCCCGCGCGGCGATGAACTCAAAATCGACTACCGCTACGACAAACGTAAATTAGATTTCACCGGCACCAGACTGCTGGACAAGAATGTTCAATCGATCAGGACCAGCGCCAAATTGAAACTGCCTTATCACCTGACCGCCTATGGCGCCACCGAGTATAATTTACAGGAAAGCCAGCGCATCGAATCGTCCCTGGGATTCCTCTACGAGGCCCAGTGCTGGTCGCTGGATGTCAATTACAGGGATTCCGAAAACAACGGCAAAGCCATTGCTTTCCGGGTCTCGCTCCATGGGCTTGGGGGGCTCGGTTACACCCAGGGCCTTGGTCCCGAGGGGGAATAATTTCAAATGAAAGTCTCCGAACTGCAGTGGCAGTGGTACGTCCTGCACACCCGCAGCCGATTCGAAAAGGTTGTCCACGAGGGTTTGCACAAAAAATCGCATGAGGTTTTTCTGCCCCAGATCCGTGTGCGCAGCCGACGCCGGGACCGCCGCGTCATGCTGGATGTACCGCTTTTCCCGGGCTATGTGTTTGTTCGCTCCAACCTGCACCCCGACCACCACCTGGACATTCTGAAAACCGTAGGCGCGGTCCGCCTGATCGGCAACAAAGACGTTCCGGTACCGGTTCTCGATGAAACCGTCGATTCGCTTAAAATCATAGTATCCAGGGAAAGCAGCATCAAAACCGGCAGCCGCCTGCGCAAGGGCGATCGGGTCATCGTCGTGCAGGGGCCTTTCACCGGCGTCGTGGGGACCTTCGTGCGCTATCGCGGCATCGGACGGATGGTCGTCCATATCGAAGCCCTCGGACAATACGCCAGCGTCGAAGTGGGGGAGGAGGATATCGAAGCCCTGCGGGTCGACGACGGGAAATGAACCATAACACCTTGACTTTTTAATTGCTTTTGTTTTAATAGATGGGTTTAAATACCGTTGGAAGTCCGTTAGCGACACTACCGCGCCAAGAGGAGGTAGTATGAACAAGCTGGAACTCATATCCGCCTTAAAAAACGAAGCCGATATTTCCAAAGCGGAAGCGGCCAGGGTGGTACATATATTTTTCGATCATATGGCCGATGCCATGGCCCGGGGGGACCGGGTCGAGATCCGCGGTTTATGCAGTTTTTTCATTAAAGAATACAAAAGCTATACCGGGCGCAACCCCAAAACCGGCGCCCGGGTTCTTATCAGCCCCAAAAAGCTTCCGTTCTTTAAATCCGGGAAAGAATTGCGGGAACGGGCCGACCAACCTGCCGTGAACTAGTGGCCCCGCACCGATGGTCGATTTGGATTTTGGGGCACCACAAGGCTCTGGATACCGCCGATGCAACCCGACGGCATCACAAAATGCCGTCAGGAGCTCCCCCGCGGCCTCGATCTCAAATCTCACGTCCGTCGAAGGGGTATGAACTGATTGAGGGGTAAATTGAACATCCGTGCTGGGGTTTGATCAAATAAAAGACCAGCAACGCCCTGTCCGGCTGTTGACGGCGTTCATCCGGAAAGACCGCATTCCCCATGCGCTCATTTTCACCGGCATCGACGGCGTGGGCAAAAAAGCGGCGGCGCTGGCCTTTGCGCTGGTTTGCAATTGTGAGCGCCTGCAGGCCCAAGGGGTTCGGCCGGGCCGTGGCGGCGAAGCGCGCCGTAACGACCCGTCACCGCTGACCCCCTGTCGTGACTGCCGGACCTGCCGTCGGATACTGTCAGGAAATCATCCCGATGTGATCCGGATTAACCCCATCGGGCCGCTGATCCGGATTGACCAGATCCGCAATCTGATCGATACCCTTTCGAAAAAGCCATATGGCCGGGGCCGGCGGATGGTCCTCATCGCCAATGCCCATACCATGAATCCCGGAGCCGGCAATGCCCTGCTCAAAGTACTGGAAGAACCGCCGCCCAACACCATCCTGATTCTGACGGCGGCCCAGACCTCCGATCTGTTACCGACCATTGTTTCCCGCTGTCAGCATATCCGCTTCCGGCCGCTGACGGTCGATACGTTGACATCCCTGCTCATGGAACAAGAGGGACTGGACAGGAAGGCTGCGAATATTTTATCCAGTATCGCCGGCGGAAGCTATACCCGGGCAGTGACCATGTACCAGGATGGCTGGATTGCGCGACGCAATTGGATTATCCACGAAATCAGCACGCTCAAGCATCAAACGGCTGTCCGCCGACTGGCGCTGGCCGAACAGCTGGCGGCTTTCAAGAAGCATCTTCCGGATGCCCTGGAATGCATGATGACTTATTATCGGGATCTGCTCGTGTGGCGTTATCACCCCGGGCAGATCCTCAACCGCGACCTGCATCCGGAAATTGAACAAACGGCCGCAGGGGAAAACCTTGGCGAACTGATCGATCGCATCCGGGCCACCCAGAACGCCCAGAGACATCTCAAAGCCAATGCCAACCCTCGCCTTACCATTGAAACCCTTTTATTGCAGCTTGAGGCTGCCTGATATATGGGCCTATGAAAAAAATAGTGGGGATCCGGTTCAAACCGGCTGGAAAAATCTACGATTTTGAATGCGGCGCGTTTGTCCTCGATCAGGGCGATCACGTCATCGTTGAAACCGAACAGGGATTAGGCTTCGGCACTGTGGCCGTGCTCCCGTCACCGCTCACGAAACGAAAGCACAACGCCAAACCCTTAAAAAAAGTCTTCCGGATGGCAAGCCCCAAAGACTTCGAGCAGCGGGAAAAAAATCGCCGCAAAGAAAAATTCGCGCATAATTACTGTTTGTCGTGTATTGCCCAACTGAAGCTCAAAATGAATCTTTTCTCCGTCGAAAGCACTTTCAATGCCAGCAAATTGACCTTTTTCTTCACCGCCGATGGGCGTGTCGACTTTCGCCAGCTGGTCAAGATGCTGGTTAAAAAACTGGGGGTCAAAGTCGAAATGCGTCAGGTCGGTATCCGCAATCAAGCCAAGATGTGCGGCGGCCTGGGGCGCTGCGGCCGGGAGATTTGCTGTTCCCTGTTTATCGAAAAATTTTCACCGGTATCCATCCGTATGGCCAAGGAACAGGGTTTATCGCTCAATCCCACCAAAATTTCGGGTCAGTGCGGCCGGCTGATGTGCTGCCTGACCTACGAATTCGAAACCTACAAAGAGCTCAAGGCCAATCTGCCCAAAATCGGTAAAACGATTCTAACCGTACATGGTCAGGGCAGGGTGTTGCGCCACAACCTGCGTAACCGGCGATTTATGATTCGTCTGGCCGACGGCCAGGAAACCGAGGCCGGTTTGCAGGATATTGTGAAGGAGCAGAAGAAAACCAATGGCTGATTGTTTTTATATCACCACACCGATTTATTACGTGAATGCCAAACCCCATCTGGGGCACGCTTACACGACCATCGTGGCCGATGTGGCCCGGCGCTTCCACACCATGCGCGGTCTGGAGACTTTTTTCCTGACCGGAACCGACGAACACGGCGATAAGATCGTCGAAGCCGCCCGCAACCACGACATGCCCCCCAGGGCCTATGTCGATCACATCAGCCAGATGTTTCGCGACCTCTGGCCCGAACTGGATATCAGCAACGACGATTTTATCCGGACCACCGACCCGGCCCACATGGCCGTGGTCGAGCGCATCCTTCAGGATATCTACGACCGGGGGGACATCTATTTCAGTGAATACGAAGGACTGTATTGTTTCGGCTGCGAACGCTTTTACACCGAACGTGAACTGGTGGACGGGAAATGTCCGGATCATGACAAGGCTCCCGAAGTCATCCGCGAGGCCAACTATTTCTTTAAGATGAGCAAATACCAGGACTGGCTGATCGACCACATTACCCGTCACCCCGACTTCATCCGTCCGGAACGGTATCGAAACGAAGTTCTGGCCTTTCTGCGGGACCCCCTGGAGGACCTGTGTATATCGCGGCCCAAAAGCCGGCTTCGATGGGGCATCACACTGCCCTTCGATGCGGATTATGTGACCTATGTCTGGTTCGACGCCCTGCTGAACTACATTTCGGCCCTGGGTTACCCGGATGCTGAGCGCTACGCCAAGTTCTGGCCCGGCGCTCAGCACGTGGTCGCCAAAGATATTCTCAAACCCCACGGCATCTACTGGCCGATCATGCTCAAGGCGGCCGGCATCCCGATTTACCAGCATCTGAATGTTCACGGCTACTGGAATATCGATCAGACCAAGATGTCCAAAACGATCGGCAACGTCGTGGCGCCGCTCGAAATGAAGAAAATTTATGGCCTGGATGCTTTTCGTTTCTTTCTAATACGCAACATGGTGTTCGGATTGGATTCCAGTTTTTCCGAAGAATCACTTGTACAGCGTATTAATTCCGATCTGGCCAATGATCTGGGCAATCTCTTTTCACGCGTTGTGACCATGGCGCATAAATATTTTCAGGGGGAAACGCCATCGATCGACCCTACCACGGACAAAACCCTGCAATTGGGCCTGGATATCGATGCGGCCCGCGCCGTAATGGATTTCGAGACCGCCATGACCCATTTCGAATTTCACAAGGCCCTCCAAGCTGTCTGGGCGTTCATCGCGCGGATGAATAAATGCATCGATGTTTCCGCACCCTGGGAGCTGGCCAACCGCTCTGCCAGCCGTAAGGAACTGGCCTGTGTCATTTACAACCTGCTGGAGGGATTGCGCGTTATTGCCGGTTTGATCTATCCGGTCATGCCTGCGACCGCCCGGCGCATGCAGACACACCTGGGGCTCGATCCCGACCGACCCTTCTATCTTTTGGATACGATCGGCAAATGGAAGTCGCTGCCCCCTGGAACCCAACTGCCCAAGTCGATCACGCTGTTTCCACGGATCGTGCCATCAAACGCGCCAACCGAAAACCAGGAGGTGCCGCCCATGCCGCTGTCCCCGGAATTGCGACCGGAAATCGCCATTGATGATTTTGCCGGGGTGGACCTGCGGGTGGCCACCGTGATCAACGCCGAACCGATCCCCAAAGCTAAAAAACTGCTCAAGCTTGAAGTGGACATGGGCGAGCGTCGAACGATTGTTGCGGGCATCGCCCCACATGATAAGCCGGAAGATCTGATCGGGCGTCAGGTGATTATCGTTGCCAACCTGAAACCGGTCAAACTGATGGGGGTCGAGTCCCGCGGAATGCTGCTGGCCGCCGTCGATGGTAAAAACTGTACCCTGACCACCATGGATGCCCTTACACGACCGGGGGCGCGCATCAGTTGATCGGGCTGTCGAAGAAACCCGCCCACCGCCGCTAAGGGCCGCGGAAACAATAAATTAAACTGAAGCATCGGAGCCGTGGCCACTTTTCACCCGCCAAATGACCTGCAAAAAACCCGACGCCGGCCGAGCTGGCGCCGTTACCAGGATCGGCTCCATCGGACCGGCCGCTGGCGCCTGGTCAGGCGCAAACAATGGTTATGGCTGCTGATTCCTGCCCTGGCCGCTGCGGCCTACTGGATAATCGTCGCCCGGTCATCGGCCATCGACTCGTGGGGATCCACACCCCGCAAACCGTTAGCGCCATCTCCGCAGACGGAAACGCTGTTCAGCAAGGCCGATATTCGGAACCTGCTGGCGGGGCATCCGACCAGCGATATTCTGGAGGGACCCTTCAACATTCGCTTTGGCGATCGGAGCCTGCGGGTCGAATCCACCATCGCCGCCGATCTGCAGCATTACCTGCAAAAACAGCTCTACCGTCGCACCTCGCGCTATATTGCCATCGTGGTTCTGAATCCCATCAACGGCCATGTACTGGCCATGGTCGGTTACGACAAAAACGGCCGGGAACCAACCCCCTGTCTGACGAGCCGTTTTCCGGCGGCCAGCCTGTTCAAAATCGTCACCGCGGCAGCCGCCCTCGAAGAATGCGGCTATACCCGCCAGTCATCCCTGACGTTCAACGGGGCCAAACACACCCTCTACAAATCCCAGTTGAAAGATGTACGCAATCGCTACACCCGTCATACCACCCTGGCGGAATCCTTTGCCCAGTCGATCAATCCGGTTTTCGGCAAGATCGGACGCCATTGCCTCGGCCGGGAAAAGCTCCAACGCTATGCCGATCGGTTCGGTTTCGACCGGACCATCGAATTCGGGCTCGATCTGCCACCCAGCAGAACGCGTATTACGGACGAGCCCTATCAGTGGGCCGAAATTGCCAGCGGCTTCAACCACCAGACCGTCATATCGCCGCTGCACGGTGCCATTCTGGCGGCGGTCGCGCCTGCTGAAGGCCGGCTGGTCGAGCCCACCATCATCGGTCGCGTCACCGACCAGGACGGCAACGAATTGTACCACCCGGCCCCGACCTCGTCGCCACCGGCGGTGTCGCCCGCAACCGCTCGCGAATTGGCGCGTCTGATGCAGCGCACCGTGACGCATGGAACGGCCCGAAAGATATTTAGACGCATGCTAAAGGATAAAGTTTTGTCCCGGCTCACCATCGGGGGTAAAACCGGGTCGATCGACACCCGTGACCACGGGGCTCGCTATGATTGGTTCGTCGGTTTTGCGGACGGCCCGGATCGGGGGGATGCCATTGCCGTTTCGGTTCTGGTGGCCCATGAAAAATATATCGGACGGCGCGCCGGCGAATACGCCCGGCGCGCCATTCGCGAATACTTCCGCCAGCGCTTCGAACAGGCTGAACGGGCCGGCGGGATTGAACCGAAGGCCGAAGGGAATCCATTGACATGAAGGCTGCCGGCCATGCCGAATGAATGTTGGGGCGTTATCCCGGCCCGCTATCAGGCCACCCGTTTTCCGGGCAAACCGCTAACGCCCATTCTGGGCAAACCGATGTTTCTGCGGGTATTCGAGCAGGCCTGCCGGTGCCCGGACCTCGATCATGTTCTGCTGGCCACCGACAGCCAGCGAATCGCCGCCGAAGCCCGCAAACACGGTGTTCCCTGTGAAATGACACGGGCCGATCATCCCAGCGGCACGGACCGGGTCCTGGAGGCCGCGGAAAAAGCCCGAATTCCGGAATCGGCGGTGGTCATCAACATTCAAGGGGATGAACCGGCCCTTCATCCGGAAATGCTGACGGAGGTGATCGGGCCCTTCGCCGATCCCAATGTTCAGGTGACCACCCTGATTCGAGAGGAAAAACGAGCGGCCGTCAACGACCCCAACCGGGTCAAAGTGGTCATCGACAAGGCCGGCAACGCGCTCTATTTTTCCAGAGCAGGCATTCCGCTTGATTTCGCCGGCACGGCCCCGACATACTATCGGCATATAGGTCTTTATGCCTATCGTCTGCCGGTCCTGCGGCGCTTCGTTGCCTGCGGCCCGGGAGCGCTGGAGCGGACTGAAAAACTGGAGCAATTGCGACTGCTTGAAAACGGTATCCCCATTCGTACGGTCCAAAGCCGCCACCGCTCACAGGGCGTGGACCAGCCCTCGGATGTCGCCGCCGTCGAGCAGTTGATTCAACAACGCCGAAATCAGACCTAAAGGAAAAGCGCATATGCTACCCGTCCTTCACCATGGGTTCAAACCCCTTAAAAATTGTTTAGACCGCTTCGGCCGCCGGATCGGTATCCTGCTCAAAATGCCGGTGTACTGGGGGCGTACGGCTGCGCCCCTGCCAGCCGGCAGCCTGATCCTCTTCCCGGTCGAAACGACCCGTGTCGCTTGTGGACTGGCGGGCATCGTGGCTTTTAAACGACGCCCGCCGGCGACGGATCAGCCGGACCTTGATAAGCTTAAGCAGCAGGTCGCCGCGCTGGTGCAAAAAGATATGGCCCGCTGCCTGGAAGCGGAAGCCGATTGGAAGCGCGACTATCTGCTAGGGGCATCAAGCGTTGCGGACCTGACCACCACCGTCAATGCACTGAAGCGCCGGGAGTCTTTTTATGCCATCTTCAGCGATCCGCAATGCCAGGCCCGGCTGAGGCAACAACACGAGCGGCTCCAGGCCCTGATCGCTGCCGACAGCCTGCTTTTGCAGGAGCAGTTGGGACGTCTGGCGGCGGATGACGTCGAAACGGTGACCCACCGATTGGAGGCCGTCAAAGACGCCGCCTGGCGGCTCAAAAAAGAAATACTCGACAATATCGGCAAGATTGAAGAACTGTGCAACGACCGCCGCGATGATCTTTCGTCCACCACCACCCGTGTTTTCTATAACATTAATGCGGTCCTCAACAGCATCGATCACCTGGAAGTCCGGGGGCGCGACTCGGCCGGATTGTCCCTGTTGTTCATACTGGAGAAGGAGGTGTTCGATCAATTCCATTCCGCGCTCAGCGCCCATAATCCTTCATTGCCGGACGAGCTGAACACCCGCAGCGCTCAAGCGATTCTGGGAAACCGCAGCATCAGCATCGAAAGGGCCGATGGACATGACGGCCACCGGCTCGTGACCATTTCAATCGTCTATAAAATTGCGGCCGAAATCGGCAGCCTGGGGGACAACATCCGTTTTCTGCGAAACGAGATTCGCAACGATGCCGTTCTGCAATTGCTCGCGGGATACCCCCACCGCTTCCATACGGTATCGTCCCATACCCGCTGGGCTTCCGTCGGAGCGATCAACGAAGCCAACTGCCACCCTCTGGACAACCGGACGCAGGGCCCTCCCACCCCAACCGCCACCGGCCCGATCCACGTTTGCCTGAACGGCGACATCGACAACTATCTCGACTTGAAAGCCGATCTGGCCGCCCGGGGCGTCCACATCCCGGAAGAAATCTCCACCGATACGAAAATCATCCCGTTGTGCATCGCCCGATACTGCCAGGCCGGCCACGACGTCGCTGAAGCCTTTCGTCTGGCTGTCAACGATTTCGAAGGATCACACGCCATCTCCATGCATACGGCCCTGGCGCCGGGCAAGCTCTTTCTGGCCCAGCGGGGCAGCGGTCAAGCCATTTTCATCGGTCTGGCGGAAGATGTTTATATGCCGACTTCGGAAGTCTACGGTTTTATCGAACAGACCCGGCGTTACCTCAAGATGGACGGTGAAAAGGTGATCGCAGGGGTCGGCGGTCCGGTGCAGGGACAGATTTTCATTCTGGACCAGGACAGCAACGGCGGTCTTGAGGGCATTCAAGCCCAGTACTACGACGGCACGCCGCTGGTCTTGAAACCCGAAGACATCAAGGAGACGGAGCTAACGTCCCGCGACATCAACCGCCAGGATTTCCCCCACTATTTTCTCAAGGAGATCTCCGAAGCACCGCTTTCGGTTGAGCGAACCCTCCAGAATCGGTGGAAGATGGTCCCGGAGCAGGGCGAGCGCCTGGCCATCGCCCTGGATCAAAGCGTCATTCCGGCCCATTTGCGCCAGGCGTTCGATGACGATCGGATTCGGCGCATTTACTTCGTGGGTCAGGGGACGGCCAGCGTGGCCGCTCTGGCTTGTGCCAACATTCTGCGCTATTACCTTGACGACACCGGTCGCCAGATCGATGCCCTCAAAGCTTCCGAGCTCAGTGGCTTTATTCTGGACGAGAACGATCAGGCCCAGAGCATGGCCGACGCCCTCGTTGTCGCCCTCAGCCAGTCCGGCACCACAACGGACACCAATCGCACCATCGACATGGTCCGCGAGCGCGGCGCCTACACCCTTGCCATTGTCAATCGCCGGGATTCGGATCTGACCTTCAAAGTGGACGGCGTACTCTATACCAGCAGCGGACGCGATATCGAAATGTCGGTGGCCTCCACCAAGGCCTTTTATTCCCAGATCGTGGCCGGGGCCCTCCTGAGTCTTTTTATAGCCGGACTGAACCGGCGGCGGGATGCGGCCTTCATCTCCCGGGAAATCGGTGAACTTCGGAGGCTACCGGCCCACATGCGGCAGGTCATCGGGATGAGGGCCGCCATCGAGGCCTCCGCCCGGCGCCTGGCGCCCACCAAGACCTACTGGGCCACGGTGGGCAGCGGTCCCAATAAGGCTTCGGCCGACGAAATCCGCATCAAGCTCAGCGAGCTGTGCTATAAAACCATTTCCTCGGATTATGTCGAGGATAAAAAGCATATCGATCTGTCCTCCGAACCGCTGATCATTGTCTGTGCCGCCGGTTCCCGCGGCAACGTCATCGGGGACATCATCAAGGAAACGGCCATCTTCAAGGCCCACAAGGCCGTTCCCGTGGTCATTGCCGACGAGGGCCAGGAACGTTTTGCCTCTTATGCGGAAGATGTTTTCCAGGTGCCCCGGGCCCCCGAACATCTATCCCCCATCCTCAACACCTTGGTGGGACATCTCTGGGGTTATTACGCGGCCCTGTCCATCAATGAAAGCTCGCGGTTTCTTTATCATTTCCGGGAAGACATTCAGACGGCCATGGAAGACTATGCCGAACAGGGGCTGGACGCTTATGAAATCCTGCTGGAAAAAGGGTTCCGTCACAAATGCGCCGAGTTTTATCGCGCCTTCCAGACCCGTAAATCCCAAAACCGTTTCCCGGCGGCCATGGGTCTGGGGGCCGTCGCCGACCTGACCCTGCTGCTGAAGTATCTGGCCGGCCGGCTGCCGGTTGCGGATTTTGAGCTTGATTTCGGTATCAAAGGTACCGCCGGGAACATCATCGACACTTTTTTCCGCATCACCTCCCGGTGCATCAACAAGATGTCGCGACCGATCGATGCCATCAAACACCAGGCCAAAACCGTCACCGTCGGTACCAGCCGGATCATGGAAAAAACCGAAGGGCTGCTGTTCGCGTCCTTGAACGACCACGGGCTCAACATTTCCCAGCTGACCGGCCGGAATGTCATCGTTCTCAAGCATCTTCAGGCCATCGTCGATCGAATCAAAGGCGCCATCCTCTACCGCATCGACGGTCTTGACGTTTTAGGCGAAATTGCGGACAACACCACGATCGAGATCGTCCGTAAATCCGGAGAACTTCTTCCCCTGCCCTCGCGTGTGGAAAAAGATCACGGCCTCAAGGGTACCAAGGAGACGATCGTGCGGCGGGGCAATGTCTACATCGGCAAGGGCCGCAAAGACGGTCGCAGCATCCTGATTATCCCGGCCATTTCCGACCTGCCCCAGCGATCCAACCTGATTGAGTATCTCCTGCTGCTGAATATCGGTTTCAAGGCCGATGTGCCGCTGCCGGATAAAATCAAGGCCCTGGGCGGAAAATATGCCCATATCCGCAATATCGTGCAGGAAAACAATATCGTCTGGGAAGATCGTCTCCTGGAGACCATCGAACTGGAAGAGCTTTTCGGGCGCTCGGCCGAAAAAATCGGCGAACGCATCGCGATCCCATAGCTGATCGGGTTGCAACGACAAATCTATCACCCTTTGGCCGATTGAATGGGTTTTTGATCGGGAGAATACGACTGAGATATGATCTGGGAGTATAACCCGCTGATGATCCCGCTGGGCGTGGCCGTCTGCGTCTGCCTGACCCTCCTTTTCGTGTGCGGACGCTATGCCGAAACCCCGGGGGTGCGCTATTTCAACCTGATGATGCTGGCCATGGCCATCTGGACCATGACTTATGCGCTGGAATTGGGGGCCGTCGGTCTGGAAAATAAGCGCTTCTGGTCCATGGCCCAGTACCTGGCCATTCCCTTTGTCCCCTGTCCCTGGCTGGCCTTCCTTCTGATGTACTCCGGACACAGGCGCCTGTTGACACCCGCGCGCCTGGGGGCGCTGGCCCTGATCCCGGTTTTGACCACCGCTCTGGCCCTGACCAATTCGGCCCACGGCCTGGTGCTGAAAAACGCCTGGCTGGAAAAAGGCCCGGCCGTCTCTATTCTTGTCAGGGAATTCGGCCCCTGGTTCTGGGTGCATACCGGCTACAGCTATATTCTTCTGGCCGGCGGCTGCGTGGTGATCATCATCTCTATTGTCAGATCACCGGATGACTACCGCGGCCAGCGCGCAAGTCTGCTCCTGGCCTGTGTTTTACCCTGGATCAGCAATGCCGTTTACATTTTCGGCGTTGGTCTCGTGGGCCCGCATGTCGATCCGACGCCGTTTTTCTTAACGCTTTCCGGCCTGCTTCTGGGATGGTCCATCTTTCAGGGCCGCCTGTTTGATATCGTTCCCATCGGCCACGGCACCGTCATTCGCAACATGCGCGACGGGGTGATTTTTCTGGACGCCCGCGACCGCGTGATCGACATCAATCCATCGGCCCATGAACTCATCCGGCCGCCGCGGAGGATTATCGGACAATCAGCCCGCCAGGCGCTGGGGCCCTGCCGTCCGATACTCCGGTTTGGACGTGAAACCGAGGAGACGGTCGATGAGATCGCATTGACCATTGACGGTCGGCGGGCCTACTTTGACCTTTATGTCACGCCCATCCGTCAGGGGGACAAAATCAAGGCGCGCCTGTTTGTGCTGCGCAACGTTACCGAACGCCGGCAGACGACCGAAAACAAGCTGCAGCGTGAGAGGCTTAAAGCCGCACTGGAGACGGCCGGTACCGTATGTCACAAACTGAACCAACCCCTCCAGGGGATATCGGGATATGCCGAACTGCTGCTGTTGAAAATAGACCCGGCCGATGAAGCTTACGCCAAAATCGAAGGCATTATGACCGAAGCCACCAGAATGGGTGACATTACCAACAAACTGTTGAACATCACCTGCTATCGAACTGCCCGCTACACGGCCGGGGAAACCATTGCCGACATCGGGCCATCGTCTTCGACGAAAGCGTGACGCCGGCCTTGTACCTGTATTACGCGAACTCTAAGGCACCCTGGTTAACGGCGGAGACGGCGGGCTTCGATCGATCCATCGAAGTCATTCCAGATCCTGTTTATTACCGGCGGCGGTTTTTACGTCGCAGGCGGCGGATTGTATCGAGATGACGGTTTTACTGACGGCCAGGGACATCGAATACGGCTTCGGGGGACAGACGCTGCTGGATCGGATCAGCCTGCAGATCGACGAGGGCGAACGCATCGGCCTGCTGGGACGCAATGGCGCCGGCAAGTCGACCCTGCTGCGGATTCTCAACTTGACGCTGGTGCCGGACAGCGGCCGGATCGACCACCGACCCGGACTCAGGCCGGTTTTTCTGCCCCAGGAACTTCCCCGGGACATGCCGCCAACCGTTTTCGAAGCCGTAGCGGCCGGGCTGGGGACGCGCGGGACGCTCCTGGCCAAGTATCGGCAGGTCTCCAAGCGCCTGGCCGCACACAGCGATCCGGAAACCGCCCGACGGCTGGAGAAATTGCACCAATCCCTCGATGCGGAGGCCGGCTGGAACGCCGAGCGGGATGTCGACCGGATCCTTACACGGATGGCCTTGGATTCCGAAGCCGTTTACGATCACCTCTCGGCTGGAATGAAGCGCAGCGTGCTTTTGGCCCGGACCCTGGTGTCCCATCCGGATTTACTGCTGCTGGACGAGCCCACCAACCATCTCGACATCGAAAGCATCGGCCGGATCGAGGAGATGATATTGAAATGGTCGGGGGCGCTCCTGTTCATCACCCACGACCGGGCCTTTCTCGAACGCCTGTCCCGGCGCATCCTGGAACTGGACCGCGGCCGTTTGACGGCCTGGCGCTGCGACTACCCGACCTATCTGCGCCGCAAGGAAGCCGCCCTGGAGGCGGAGGCCCAGGCCGACAGGCGTCTGGATCGCAAGCTGGCCTCGGAGGAGGCTTGGAAACGCCAGGGTCTCAAGGCCCGCCGGCGGCGCAATGAGGGACGGGTGCGGGCTCTGAAGGCGCTCAGGGGCGAACGGGAGGCCCGGCGCGAGATCAGCGGCGATCCAAAGATTCTGGCGCAGCAGGCCGAGCGCAGTGGTAAACTCGTGATGGCGGCCGAGAAGATTTCCTACCAATACGAAGAGGGCCTCATTTTAAAAGATTTTTCCACGGTGGTCATGCGGGGCGACAAGGTCGGCATCATCGGGCCCAATGGCTGCGGCAAATCGACCCTGTTGCAGCTTCTTCTGGGGCAGTTGGCGCCGCAACAGGGAAGTGTGCGGCACGGCACCCGCCTCAAGATCGCCTACTTCGACCAGCTGCGGGCTCAACTCGATGAAGCGCGCAGCGTGCAGGACAATGTGGCCCAGGGCAACGACACCGTGGTCGTCAACGGGCAGCACCGGCATGTCCTGGGCTATCTCAGGGATTTTTTATTTACCCCCGATCGGGCCCGCAGCCCGGTCAGGATACTCTCCGGCGGGGAGCGCAACCGCCCTCTGCTGGCCCAACTTTTTGTACGGCCCGCCAATCTACTGGTTCTTGACGAAACCCCCAACCACCTCGATCTTCAGACCCTTGT
>JAERRP010000448.1 GCA_016735415.1 Desulfobacterales bacterium
CCCGGAATGGAGGGCGCCGGGATCGTGGAGGCCGTGGGACCCGATGTCACGGATTTCAGGGAAGGCGATCGCGTGGCCTATGCCGGTCTGCCCCCCGGGGCCTATGCCGAAAACCGCCTCATCCCGGCCCACCGCCTGATTAAACTGCCCGACACCATCCGTACACGGCAGGCGGCCGGCATGATGCTCAAGGGCATGACCGCGCGCTACCTGCTGCATGGCTGTTATCCGGTCAAGGCGGGCGATACCCTGCTCGTGCATGCCGCCGCCGGAGGCGTCGGGCTGATGGTCTGCCAGTGGGCCCGGCATAAGGGGGCGCGGGTCATCGGAACCGTGGGGTCGGAAGAAAAGGCCGCACTAGCCCGCGCCAACGGGTGTGCCCACCCAATCCTTTACCAGAGCGAAGACTTTGTCCCGCGCGTCCGCGACATCACCGACGGCCGGGGCGTCGATGTGGTCTACGACGCGGTCGGTCAGGCCACGTTCATGCCGTCCCTGGATTGCCTGCGGCCCATGGGGACCATGGTTTCTTTCGGCCAGGCCTCCGGACCGGTCGCCCCGATCGACCCCGGCATTCTGGCCGCCAAGGGTTCCCTGTTCCTCACCCGGCCCAGCCTGATGACCTATACGGCCGCACGCCAGGACCTGCTGGCCCACGCCGCCGATCTTTTCGAGGTGGTGCAGATGGGGGCCGTCCAGGTGGATATCCGGCAGTCTTATCCGCTCGCTGCCGCCGCGGACGCACACCGCGATCTGGAAGCCCGGAAGACCACCGGATCCACCATCCTGGTGGTTGAGTGATTTTTCAAAAATTCAAATAGGAGACAAACAGTGGTGGTATTCAACGCGCCCAATGACGCCCTGCCCGTATTCCGTTCCCTCTTCCAGAAGGGCGTGGGAATAACGATCCAGACCGGCACCAGCCTGGAAAACCTTCTCTGCTGCCAGTGGAATATCGACCGGGCTTACGTGATGGGCCGCATCAGCACCCTGTTTCTTGATGGTCATCCGGTGGATGACCTGCCCGGGGCCGTGGTGCACGACGGTGCGACCCTGGCCCTGTCGGGCGCCATGCCCGGTTTGATTGGCGCCACGATGCGCCGGGGTGGTGTTCTGGCATCGTTTCGGGACGGCATCACTTATTGCGAAACCTCCGAAGGCGGCCATGGCGGCCGCGGCAGGATTACACTGAAGCTTTTCAATCTGCTCATCGAAGAACTGGGACCCCTATTTCTGGCCCGGGGGATCTGGGTGTCCCGCTCCCGGCTGGCAGAACTGTTTCCCGGCCACCCTGGCATCGCGAACGCCACCGACAGCGAAATCGAGGTTTACATGGCCGATCGGCCATCGGCAGCGTCTAAAGGCGCGCGTAAAAAAAACTTCATATTGTAGGCGCCGCGGCATCACCATGACCCCGACATCCTGCTCAGCCGCATTCTCAGAAACGCAAGATCCGTCTTCAAACCGTTCCCTTTGGAACCGCGGGCGCCATCCGTATTGCCGCGGTCGGGATATGGTTCTTACATTCCGCACCCCTGATAGGGGTGTTTCGACTAATTTACTTACGAAATGATATGCTTGGAGATGTAGGAAGCTTGTCGAGCTAGTTCGTATCCTTCTTTTTTCATCGAAAATATGGAGTTTTGTAAATGGATATAACAAAATTTGCAATTCCCGAAATTATTTTCGGACGGGGAAGTTTGAATCACGTCGGCCAATGCGCCCTAAAGCTTGGTGCCAAGAAGGTTTTTCTAGTGAGCGACTCAGGTATTGAAGAAGCCGGATGGGTGCAACAGCTTACGGATATCTTGAAGAAAGAAGGTGTTGAGTGGGTCTATTATTCAGGTGTTTCACCAAATCCACGGGATTATCAAGTCAAACTGGGGGCTGAATTTTATCTCAATAACGGCGCTGACGTTATCATTGCCATTGGCGGTGGCAGCGCTATGGATACGGCTAAAGGTGTTGCAATAATTGCCAGCAATGGTGGCAAAATACAAGATTACGAAGGTGCCAACAGGGTGCAGCGTCCTCTGCCTCCCATGGTGTTTATCACAACCACAGCAGGAAGCGGCTCAGATATTTCTCAGTTTTGCATTATTACTGATGTTGAGCGGGCCGTAAAAATGTCCATTATCACCCGCACTCTGGTACCGAATATTGCGATTGTCGACCCACTTATATTAGGCACAAAAACTGAAAAGCTCATTATCCAATCGGCTGTCGACGCGCTGGCACATGCCATAGAGTCTTATGTTTCCCGCATTGCATCACCATTTACCGAAATGCAATCACTCAAAGCCATTGACCTTATCCTGCGGAACTTACAACAAGCCGTCCAAACTCGCTCCCTTGATTCCCTAGAACAGTTGAGTGTAGCCTCTATATCAGCTTCCATGGCCTTCAGTAATGCCGGTCTCGGTGCCGAGCATGCTCTTGCCCATTCACTTGGTGGCCATTTCGATATGCCCCACGGCACCGTTCATCCAATTTTGTTAACTGCGGTTATGCGTTTTAACCTGACCTATTGTATTCCCAAGCTTGCCGCCATCGGCCGGGTTATCCTCAATGAAAACCTCGGTTCTGATCTTGAAACAGCCAATGCCGGCATAGAAAAAATGGATTATTTTTTTGCTTCCTTTGATGTGTCTCACAAGCTGCGCCAGGAAATTAAGGAAGAGGATAAACAATACCTTGAACAAATTTGTAAAATGGCAGTCAACGATGCCTGTAATTTGACTAACCCGCGATCGGCGTCCTGGAGAGAACTTCTGGAAATTTGTCATGAGGCCTGGTGATGAAACCTGTAACAACACTTGAAGACCTGGTTGGCATCGATCATTGTAAGTTAGGCTTTTACCAGGAGTTGCAACAAAAGGTAGAACAGTTAAAAACATCCAATCTGAAACTTGAAAAAAAGCGCCGGGAAGTACAGGCGGTATTGGACGGGATCACTGATTTGATGGTTGTGCTGTCAGAAGACCTTAAAATACAGCGAGTGAATCATGTCTTTAATGACTGGTTCCCCGGAGTCGATCCGATAGGCCACCATTGTTATGAGATCTTCCGTACTCGAGAAAGTGTTTGTGCTGATTGCCCCGTTATCCAATCCCTGGATTGTGATGGCATTGTCAAAGACCTTGCGATTTACAAGATAAACGGCAAGTTCAAACATTTAAGAATAATCGCCTCTCCACTTAAATCCACTCCGACCGGAGAGCGTCAAATTCTGCTCTCTAAGCGGGATATTACTCTGGAAAAAGAATTTCAGGCGCAGTATCATCAGGCAGAGAAAATGGCCACGATTGGTACCCTGGCGGCCGGAGTGGCTCATGAAATCAACAATCCCCTTGCAGCCATCAGAGGTTTTGCCGAAGGGCTACAGCGCAGGATTGGTCTCATCCAGACCCAGGTGGACCAGGATGTTCTCGAAGACTTTCAGGAGTATACCGAAACCATCGTAAATGAATGTTTGCGGTGTCGCGATATTGTCCAAACCCTGCTCACCTTCAGCAGACCTGTTGCTTCAAGTCTTTGCCCGGTGGATATGAATCAATGTGTTTTAGATACGCTGTTCATTCTGAAACATCATTTCAAAGAGCATCACAGAGTCACGGTCAAAACAGAGTTCGAAAAGGAGCTGCCTTTGATTAAGGGAGATGAATCGCAGTTCAAGCAGGTGATAATTAATCTTTTTACAATCGTCTTGGATGCTATCGGTGACGAAGGCGAAATCGTGATCAGGACGGTTGCCAATAAAGAGGGGGATGTTGAGTTGCTTGTTGAAGATTCAGGCTGTGGTATACCCTTTGAAATAAAAGATAAGCTGTTTGAACCCTTTTTTACTACCAAGCCTGTTGACAAAGGCATTGGTGTTGGTCTTTCAACCTGCTACACCATCATCAAAAACCACGGCGGAAAAATTAATGTAAGCAGTGATGTAGGAAAAGGTTCAACTTTTCGTGTTACCATACCAGGTATAAATCCATGACAGATAAAAAACGATATCCAGTGCTTGTAATAGATGACGAAGAACCCATCAGAAGGCTGTTGCAGAAAGAACTAACCAACGATAACCGGGAAGTTTCTGTCGCAGCGAATGCAGCCGAAGCCATGACGATGGTACGCGGCAACTGGTTTGATGTGATCATCATGGATTTGCGGCTACCTGACATTACCGATCTTGATTTGTTGATCAAAGTAAAAGATACCGTACCCCATGTTGAGGTAATCATGATTACCGGTCAAGGCGATATTGATACCGCTGTAGATGCAATGAAAATAGGTGCCTATGATTTCATTCGTAAGCCTTTTAACCTGGAACGACTTGAACTCTTAGTAGAAAAAGCGCATCAACGGGTTTTGCTCTCCCGTGAAAATGACATATTGCGGCATAGCAGCGGCCAGGAGAAAGAGGCTAAATTCATAGGAAATTCAAAACCAGTTCGTGATATTAAATTTCTGATAAACAAGGTCGCACCAGCGAAAATCCCCGTACTCATAACAGGGGAATCGGGTTCCGGCAAAGACGTGGTCGCCCGATTAATACACGAACGCTCGTATTGTTCCGATCATCCCATGATCATAAAGAATTGCGCGACCCTGCAGAAAGATCTTGCCCGCAGTGAGTTGTTTGGCCATATGAGGGGTTCGTTTACCGGCGCAACGGAGACCCGAGAGGGCTTAATGTCTTTTGCCCATAATTCCACCCTGTTCCTCGATGAGATAGGTGATTTATCCCTGGGGGTGCAGGCTTCTTTATTGCGGGTACTGGACACGCAGACCTATCGGCGAGTAGGAGAGAAAGAAGAGCGCCGAGTCAATATTCGCTTTCTATTTGCCACAAATAGAAACCTTTCCGAAGAGGTTGCGCAAGGCCGATTCAACGAAGCCTTTTATCACCGAATAAATGCTTTTAATATTCAGATGCCGCCTATCAACGAACGTAGAGAAGATCTTCCGTTACTTGTAGATTACTTTTTAACAACCTTGAGTCCAGACAATGTACCTTGTCGCATTGTTCAAGGTGCCATGGATTGCCTGATGCATTACAGCTGGCCCGGCAATGTACGGGAGTTGCGAAACGTCATCGAACGCTCCATAATTTTATCTGAAAACAATATTATTACAGAACGCTGCCTTCCGAGTGAACTCGCACATAGCGCAGACAGAAATGAGGGATGTCTTACCCTGGAATCCGTAGAGAAAAAACATATCTTAAAAATGTTAGATTTCTTTGAAGAAAACCGTCAAAAAACCGCCCATTCCCTAGGCATAAGTAGAAAAACGCTTTATCGAAAACTATCAAGTTACGCAACCAAATAATCAGGCCGCTAAGCAATGCCCGCAGGTTTCAAAATGCACCACCCTTTATCTGTTTTTCCACCAAGACATTTTGACCCGTTTGGCTGAAATGATGGGTCAAAATGTCCCACTGGGCTGCAGGCGTCTATTTTAGGACTTTTAGGGCATTTCCTTCGTTTAATCGTTGTCTTCTAAATATTTATTTTCTTTCTTAAGGGACATTTTTTCCCGTCCTGTCTCTTGTCACTAATTACATTACTATCTGATATTATTATATTAAAATAAGTGGCACAGGCTTTGCTGTGGTAAGAGCGCGCAGATGGTGGATCCAAGTAAAGGCAGGTATATTTCCTAAAACCCTACATTACAAAAGGATGGTGTGAATATGGCTATTCGTGAAGAAGTTTACGGTTATTTCATTCCGAGTGTAACCCTGATCGGTATTGGTGCTGCAAAAGAAATCCCTGGGAAAATTAAAACCCTTGGTGGTACCAGGCCATTAATTGTCACCGACAAAGGTATTACCGGTGCAGGTATCACCAAGGAAATCACCGATCTGATGGACGATGCCGACATGAAATATGTTGTATTTGATGAAACAATTCCTAACCCTACCGATACCAACGTGCACGATGGTGTTGAGGTCTACAAAAAAGGAAATTGTGACAGCCTGATAACCCTTGGAGGTGGCAGTTCACATGATTGTGGTAAAGGTATTGGTCTGGTGATTGCCAATGGCGGCACAATCCAAGATTATGAAGGTGTGGATCAATCCACCAAACCAATGCCTCCATATGTTGCCGTTAATACCACCGCCGGTACGGCTTCTGAAATGACCCGGTTCTGTATCATTACCGATACAAAACGTAAAGTAAAAATGGCCATCGTTGACTGGCGGGTTACGCCTGGTGTTGCACTGGATGATCCGCTTCTGATGATGGGTATGCCACCTGCATTGACTGCCGCCACTGGTATGGACGCATTGACCCATGCGGTTGAGGCGTATGTTTCCACCATTGCTACCCCCATGACTGATTCTGCTGCCGAAAAAGCTATTGAGCTTATCGCCAAACATTTACGTCCCGCAGTAGCAAATGGAAATGATATCGATGCCCGTGAAGGAATGTGTTACGCACAGTTTCTTGCTGGTATGGCATTCAATAATGCAAGTCTTGGTCACGTCCATGCAATGGCGCATCAGCTTGGTGGTTTTTATGACTTGCCCCATGGCGAATGTAATGCAATTCTGCTGCCGCATGTCTGTGCCTTTAATCTCATCGCCAAGCTGGAGCGTTTCATTAAAATTGCTGACCTGATGGGTGAGAATGTAAATGGTCTTGCGCCACGTGATGCCGCCGAGCTTGCTCTCGTAGCCATTAAGAAGCTTTCAACAGATGTTGGAATTCCTTCAGGACTTGTAGAATTAGGTGTCCGTTACGGCAAGGAAGTCAAAGCAGTAGATATCCCAACTATGCGTGGCAATGCACAGAAGGATGCGTGCGGATTGACCAACCCAAGAATGGTAAAAGATCAGGATGTTGAAGCCATTTACACTGCCGCCCTGTAATTAATAGACCATTAGCAGCCTGACATAAAGGACACAGGAGTACCTTGTGTCCTTTATGTGGTTAGAAATGAAGTAAGAGGGTCATTCACCAAATGGACTTAAATCTTACATCCCGCACCCCTGATGAGGATGTTTCGAATGATGTCAAACGAAGGATGCGAAATTGTCAAAGAATGTTATTTTTTGGTGCGGAATGTAAGATGGTTGACACCCCGGTTCAATTTTTATATTGAATTCCAAGTAGATAGCATCAACACTGCCGACAGTTCATTGTTATTATAAGCAACTTTCACACCGAACACGCGGGGTTGATCGGTCATCATGACCTGTGATTCCCCAGACACACCCCGACCGACTATAAATGACGCCGTCGGCACATACCGACGGTGAATCGATGTTAGCCACACAAATCGTACCCGGGTTGATCGTCCCAATCATAAACAAGGAGGCAGAAGGTCATGGACAAAATCCTTAGAATCGACGTAGGCGCGGCAGGTGGCCCCAAAGCTGTTGTCACCCCGCTGGGCGAGTATGAGGGCATGGGTGGAAGAGGTATGACATCCATGGTGGTGTGGAAAGAAGTGCCGGCCGACTGCCATCCCCTGGGGCCGGAAAACAAGCTGGTCATCGCGCCCGGAATGATGACGGGGTCCGCCGCATCGACCTCCGGGCGCATATCGGTGGGGTGCAAGAGCCCTTTGACGGGCGGCATCAAAGAATCCAATGCCGGGGGCCAGGCCGGGCAAACCCTGGCACGTCTGGGCTACGCGGCCATCATTCTCGAAGGGGCCGCCCCCGCGGATTCATGGCACCAGGTCCTGATCAACAAGGACGGCGTTCAGATCAGCGATGCCGCGGATTACAAGGGCCTTCGGAATTACGACCTGATCGAAAAAATCAAATCCGCCTATGGCGAAAAAGTCGCCGTCATGTCCATTGGACCGGCGGGCGAGATGAAAATGGCCTCGGCCACCGTGGCCGTGACCGACCGCGAAATGCGACCTTCGCGCCATGCCGGCCGCGGCGGCCCGGGCGCCGTGATGGGTACCAAAGGCATCAAGGCCATCATCATCGACGATGCCGGCACCAAAATGCGTCAACCCCTGAATCCCGACAAATTCAAGGCCGCCAACAAAACGTTCACCCAGGGCCTGCGCAGCCACCCCGTCACCGGCGAAGGCCTGCCGGCCTACGGCACCAACGTCCTGACCAACGTCATCAATGAAGCCGGCGCCTATCCCACCTACAATTTTAAACAGGGCCACTACGACGACGCCGGCAAAATCAGCGGGGAAACCATCGCCGAGCTTGAAACCCAGCGCGGGGGCAATCCCACCCATGGCTGCCATGTGGGCTGCGCCATTCGCTGCTCGGGTATCTTTGTCGACAAGGACGGGAATTACATCACCAAACAACCGGAATACGAGACGATCTGGGCCCACGGCGGCAACTGCGGCATCTGCGACCCGGACGCCATCGCCCGGATCGACTTCCTGGACGACAACATCGGTATCGACACCATCGAAACGGGGGCTACCATCGGTGTTGTCATGGAGGCCGGCCTGTGCAACTTCGGCGATGCCGAGGCGGCCATCAAGCTGGTCGAAGAAATCGGACAGGGTACGCCCCTGGGACGCATGCTGGGCGGCGGGACCGCCCTCACCGCCAAGGCTTTCGGCATCGAACGTGCGCCGGTCGTCAAGGGCCAGGCCATGCCGGCCTACGATCCCCGCGCCGTCAAGGGCATCGGCGTGACCTATGCCACAACACCCATGGGTGCCGACCACACGGCGGGTTATGCCATTGCGACAAACATTCTGAAAGTCGGCGGGGATGTCGACCCGTTGGGTACGGAAGGCCAGATCGAACTGTCCCGCAACCTGCAGATTGCGACGGCAGCTCTGGACGCAACGGGTTATTGCCTGTTCATTGCCTTTGCCATTCTCGATCAGGAAGAAACCTTCAACGCCATGGTCGAGTCCATCAACGGCCTGTACGATCTCAGCCTCACGGGTGACGATGTCGTGGCGCTTGGCAAAAAGATCCTCAGCATGGAACGCGACTTCAATAAAAAAGCCGGTTTCACCAACCAGGATGACCGCCTGCCGCGCTTCATGCGCCGCGAGGCGATCACCCCCCATAACGTCACGTTCGATATCAGCGACGAACAACTGGATACTGTTTTTAACTGGTAATTTCAGGCGCCAAACAACATTCTGATACCGGAAGGGCGGCTTGCATGCCGCCCTTCTTATCTCGCCCCTCAGGGTTCGCCGAAGACGGCCATGTCGCCCGAGACACGGGGTCAATCGAAGAGATTTTTAATGCTTCGCATCACACGCTGGTCGAGCCGCTTGTTGACCTCCGCTTTCAGGGTCAAAAGTTTCTTGTGCCGGGGATCCACGTTGAGCCCGGTATCGATAAAACGCCGCGCATTATCATAACTGAACTGATTCATCTCCTTTTCCGCCAGGGCCGCGTAGCGGTCGGCAATTTTTCGCATCCCCCGGCGGGCTTCGGCATTGCCGGGATCGATCTTCTGGACCTCTCGTAAAAAATAAAGCGCGTTATCCTGCGACGGTTTGGTCAGGCGAAGGGCGGCGATACGATCGTTGGCCTTGATCAGCAAACGCTGGACTTTTTTCTGGCGCACCTGCGCGTTCCCTATGTTGACCTGCTCACGCAGGGCCCACAAGCGGCGGTTGGTCGCATCCACCTCCAGACCGGTTACGATAAACCCCATCGCTTTGTCAGGATTGTCGCGCTTCAGCTCTTTTTCCGCCAGATCGGCGTAGCGGACCCCCACTTTCTTTATGCCTTGCCGGGCCTCGGCATTGTTCGGGTCCAGCGTCAGAACCTGGCGATAGGCGTCATAGGCATTGCGGCCGGCCGGCGCCGTCAGGTTCCAGGCGCGCAAATACCGGTCGGCCTTTTTCAGTCCGCGGGCAATTCGCGGGTCCGACACTGGCGACGATTCGGAAACCGACGGTGAGGCCCCTCCGTCCTCGGCCACCGGGAACGGAAAAATTGGCTTGACGACCGCCGCCGGCGCCGGATCCCCCGATTCCCGGGGTTCC
>JAERRP010000155.1 GCA_016735415.1 Desulfobacterales bacterium
AGTGACCTTTGAGCCTCACGGACTGGACGCGGTCTCCCGCGGATGCCTGGGCGGCTGCGGCTTCTGCTTCATCTCCCATCGCGGCATCGTTCAGCCCTGCGGCTTTCTGCAGGTTAACAGCGGCGATGTCACCCGGGAATCGTTTGCGGATATCTGGCGGGGATCCAAGGTTTTCCTTGCGCTTCGGAATTATGATGATCTAAAAGGAAAGTGCGGCCAGTGCGAATACAGGCGCGTCTGCGGCGGTTGCCGCGCCCGGGCCTTCGAAGCCACCGGGGACTTCATGGAAGAAGAGCCGCTTTGCAGTTATCAGCCCCATTCCCAAAAGCAAAAGTAATCCCGAGGTATGGCCATGAAAATCGAAGACCTGATGATCCGCGAACCGATCACCATTACGGACACGACCACCATCGACGAAGCCCTGGTCTGCATGAAAACCAATTCCATCAGGCACCTGCCGGTGGTGGACGCCGATCAGAAGCTGCTGGGATTTGTCACCCTGGCCGATCTCAAACAGGGCCTGATTCCGTCCATGGTGAGCGATCTCACCCTGACCGACCTCATGATCAAAAATCCCATCACGGTGGGCCCGGACCGGGACATCGAGATTGCGGGTCAACTGATCTACAAGCACAAAATCGGCGGGCTGCCGGTGGTCGAAGAGGGGTGCCTGGTGGGCATCATCACGGTCACCGACCTTCTGGGGGCCTTCATCAACATGATGGGGCTGCTCACGGCCAGCTCCCGGGTGGACGTGGTGATCAACAACGATTCCGGCACGCTTAAGGACGCCATCCATATCATCAACGAGGCCGGCGGTGATATCATCAACATCGCCATGGCCGGCCAGCAGCCCGGTCACCGCACTTATTACTTCCGCCTGACGGCCTGCGACACGACCACGATCCGCTCCGCACTGGAGGACGGGGGCCACCAGGTCCTCGACACCATGGACTAGGGCTGCCCCCCGGCCGGCATCTGTGACCCCCGGGCCGCGTTCGCGCCCTTTTAAAATACGAAGTCTTTTTTTTCGTGAGCCCATTCCCCGATCATATCAGGCCTTGTAGTAATCCCGGTACCACGTAATGAATTTGCGGATCCCCTCCTCGATCGGCGTATCGGGCTTGAAATCCACGTCGCGTATCAAATCATCGATGTCGGCGTAGGTGGCCGGGACATCGCCGGGCTGCATGGGCAGCATTTCTTTCTGCGCCTCCATTCCCAGGGCCTTCTCGATGGTCCCGATGAAATCAAGCAACTCGACCGGATTGTTGTTGCCGATATTGTAGTTGCGGTAAGGGGCGTAAGACGTTCCCGGGTCGGGCTGGTCGCCGCGCCACTCCGGATTGGGGGTTGGCAGCCGGTGCATCACACGCACCACCCCTTCCACGATGTCGTCGATATAGGTAAAATCCCGCTGCATCCGACCGTGGTTGAAGACCTTGATGGGCCGGCCCTCCAGAATCGCCCGGGTGAAAAGGAAAAGCGCCATGTCGGGCCGGCCCCAGGGGCCGTAAACCGTAAAGAAACGCAGGCCTGTACAGGGTAATTTATAAAGATGGCTGTAGGTGTGGGCCATCAACTCGTTGGCTTTTTTAGAGGCCGCGTAAAGCGAGACCGGGTGATCCACATTATCGTGGACCGAAAAGGGCATGCGGGTGTTGGCGCCGTATACCGAACTGGAGGACGCAAAAACCAGGTGTCGGGTGTCAAAGTGGCGGCAGCATTCCAGCAGGTTAACAAATCCGACGATATTGGCGTTCACGTAAGCGTGGGGATTTTCCAGCGAGTAACGCACGCCGGCCTGGGCCGCCAGATTGACAACCACCTCGAAACGGTGGGCCCCGAAGAGCGTTTCCAGGCTTTTCAGATCGGCCAGATCCTGTTTGACGAAGGTGAAGCCCGGCAGGGTTTCGAGCTGCGCCAGGCGATCTTTTTTGAGGTTGACATCGTAATAGTCGTTCAGGCAGTCCAGACCGACCACACGGATGCCGTCGGCCAGCAGGCGCCGGGCCAGATGATACCCGATAAAACCGGCCGCACCGGTAACGAGCGCATTTTTAAAGTGGAAGGTCATGGTTTGATATCCTGTCGGTTGGGGGTGAATTTCGGCCGCCGGCCTGAAGTGTCTTTCGGCTATCAGAAATGCTGTCCGGGCGCAAGTCGGACCGCTCTCGAATTCCTGGAATCGGGCGGTTTATGTGGCACCGCCGGCTTGACTTCTGCAAGCGCACTTTTTAGAGTAACAATACAGGTTATGGATTAGAGAATTGAAAGCTGATCAACCCATGCAAATCCAACTCAAACTGTTCGCCACCCTCAGAGCCTACGCCCCGGAAGATACGGATACCTATCCGATCACTCCCGGCGCAACGGTAAAGGATATTGTCGCCCGTCTGGAAATACCGGTCAGGGACGCCAAACTGATTTTTATCAACGGCATCCGCAAAAACCTCGAGGATCCCCTTGCCGACGGCGACCGGCTGGGTATTTTCCCGCCGGTCGGAGGGGGGTGATGGCCTCGTCCCGGCCGACAGATAAAATCCAGGCCCGGGCCGTAGGACGCCTTCGACCGGACGGATCGTCCTACCGCAGTCTTTCCCTGGCGCCTGCACTCAAGCTCGCCCGCGAAGCCGGCCTCGATGGTTATCAGCTCGAAGCCGAGGCGCTGCGGCAGGGCATTCTGCCTGAACGTTATGCCCGCAACACACAGGCGCTTTCCCTGGAGGACCAGCGCGTTCTGCTGGAAAGCAGCGCCTGTATTGTCGGTCTGGGCGGCCTGGGAGGAACGGTGGCCGAGGTGCTGGCACGTATCGGTGTCGGCCGGCTGCGACTCATCGACGGCGACCGCTTCGAGGAGCACAACCTCAATCGCCAGCGCTTTGCCCATACCGGCAACCTGGGCCGGCTGAAAGCGCAGGAAGCCGGGAAACAAATTGCACAGATCAACCCCGCCGCGGCCGTAACAGCCCGCACCGTCTTTCTCACGGACGAGAATGC
>JAERRP010000822.1 GCA_016735415.1 Desulfobacterales bacterium
GATCGATGGAGGGCAAACCGACTGAAATCGTCGTGACCCAGCATGTCCTGATTTACAGCTGGCTGCTCTACCAGTACGCCCGCCAGGTGGAGACCCGCTTTATCCTGCACGACACCGAAGCCCGGGAAGTGGATGACTTTTACACCTACTACAATTCCTCGGTGGCCGGCGGCACCCAGGTTTCATCAGCCTTTCGCCTGGTGAACGAAATCGTGGCCGCCGAGAACCTGGCCCGCGATTACAATATCTATGTTTTTCACGGCACCGACGGTGACGACTGGGACACCACCGGGGCCAAGACCATCCCCGAACTGGAGATCATGCTGGGGTATGCCAGCCGCGTCGGCGTTTCGGTCGTGGAACGCAGCTCGGGCATGTCGCGCAGCACCGAGGTAACCCGCTACCTGAAGGAATCCGGCCTGCTGGAAGCCAAACCGGATCTCCTGCGCCTGGATGTTCTCAACGAGGATGCCAATGAAACCCGTCTGATCGAGGGTATCCGCAGCCTGATTTCGGAGTAAGCCTGATCACAATGAACGCCAGGGTGAGAATACGATGGAACTGATCGACCAGCATACCAAGGGCATTATGGAAGGCTGCAAGGAACGGGCTCTCGACGCCGGGTTGCGCTTCGATAACGAAACCCTGGAGTATATCGTTACCAACCGCGACCTGCTGGAACTTTCCCCCAAAATGATGATCCCCAATCTGTATGATTACTGGGTCCACGACGTGGAAGTTCTCAAGGAAAAGGGCAAATACGAGCTCTATCCCGGCAACCCCTATGAAACCGTCATCAACACGCGGCCGGCCATTTCCTATTATAACGACAATAATCCGGACTGGCTGAACGTGATGATCTTCTACCACGTACTGGCCCATATCGATCTTTTCCAGAGCAATATCTTTTTCCGCCACACCTGGGATTACGACTTCAACGGCCAGGCCCTGTCCGACAAACGCGTACTCGCACGCCTGCGTTCCGAAAAGGGCCGCTGGGTCGACTACATCATCGAGTTTGCCCGGGGCATCGACAACCTGGTCGGTTTTCATGCCTCCCTGGCCCGCATGGACGACGGCGGGCGCCAGGCGCCCCCCACTAAACTCGACTACTACTTCGACGTTTTCCTGCAGCGCAAAACCCCGTTCAAGATCAGCCACTACATCGCCGAGGTCGAACGGTACAACAAATGCCTCAAGGAAAATTGCCAAAACTCGGAAGATGCCTTTTTTTCCGAAATCGAAGTCCGACACCCCGAGTTCCACGCCCGCTATCAGAAGTACGCCAGAGCCGGTCCGGATCGGCCGCTGGACCCGGTCGAGTACATCATGAAGCACTCACAGTTCCTGAACCGGGAAGAAAACCTGTGGATGAAGACGGTGGTGCAGGTCGTGCGCCAGACCTCGATTTTCTTCCAGCCCCAGATCCGGACTAAAATCCTGCACGAGGGCTGGGCCAGCTACTGGCACGAAAAGATGTTCATGCAGGACGACCGCATCCGGGGCCACGAAGTCGAGTACGCCCGGGTCAATGCCGGCGTCACGGCCCTGCCGCGGGTCGGCCTGAACCCCTATGCCCTGGGCCTGCGCCTGTTCCAGCATATCGAAGAAATGGCCGAAATGGTTAAACGCAGTATCGCCTACCAGCGCATCCGGGACGCCCGCCGCCGGCAGCGCTACGACCGGCAGACCGGCCAGGGCCAGGCCTTCATTTTCGATGTTCGCACCCACTATTGCGATTTCATGTTCATCCACCAGTTCATCGACCAGGAATTCGTCGACCGCTACCGCCTGTTCGTGGCCGGCAAAAGGCTCAACCGCCAGCGCATGACCTGGGAATACTATGTCCAGAGCCGCGATGCCGAGCGCTATCGGGAGATGGTCGTCGACACGCTTTATCACCCGCCCCACGTTACGGTCGACCCCGACCGCAACGAGGACGGCCGCCTGTATTTGATCCACCACTTCGAGGGCAAACCCCTGGTGCGCGAGTACATCGCCAACACCCTCCTGGGCGTCGAATATCTATGGGGCCGGCCCGTTTGCCTGGAAACCCGGGAGATGGTCCCGGTAAGCCCCGGGGAAGAAACCCAAGCCGTCGTCGGGGCCTCCGGCAGCCTTTCGGAATCCCCCCGCGCGACAGCCGGGAAATGGCAGCGGGTGCGCTATACGATGGAGAAACGCCAGTTGACGCGCGCAATAATAGAATAGCGGGATAAGCCATTATGAGCAACGTTCAACATACCATGCAGAACCTCGACCGCTCGATCAAAGAACGCGGTCAGCCGCCGCCGATTCCCTTCGAAGCTTTTCTGGACGTGCTTCTTAAAAATCCGCAGGGCGTAATGCGCAACGTCTTCCAGGTCTTCCACGACATGATCAAGAATTATGTCGCCCAGGGGGTGGACGAATACCCGGAAGATCCCGAATCCATTCAATTCGTCTACTACGACTGCAGCCGGCTGTTTGTGGAGGGCTCCGATCATCCTTTCTTTGCCGACCGCCTGTTTGCCAACCGCCTGATCAACCTGGCCGAATCCATGAAGCGCGGTGCCCAGCAAAACAAGATCTATATCTTCGACGGTCCGCCGGGATGCGGCAAAAGCACGTTTCTCAACAATCTCCTGGCGCGTTTTGAAGAGTACAGTAACATTCCCGAGGGAAGCCGCTACGAAGCCGTTTGGCGCATCGACCGCCAGGCCCTGGGCACTTCCGGCGGCCCGGACACGATCCCTTTTTTCCAGCAGATGTTCACTCTGATGGAACGAACCTCTGTTGAAAACGAGCTGCCGGGCGCAGAGCCCCTTGACGCCGATAAAGACCAGCGGGGCCAGCGGACCCGCCCGGAAGATGTGGCCGCCACGATCCTGGGCAACAACGAGATTATCGAAATCCCATGCCCCAGCCACGATCACCCTGTCCTCATGATTCCCAAATACTACCGGCGTCAGTTTTTCGACGACCTTTTCGCCAACAACCGCCTCAAGTGGCAGATCTTCAAGGACAAGGAATACGACTGGGTCTTTCGCGAGGTACCCTGCACGATCTGCTCCTCCATCTATCAGGTGCTGCTCAATCGCCTCAAAAGCCCCCTGAAAGTCTTCAACATGCTGTATGCCCGCCCCTACCGTTTCAAACGCCGCCTGGGCCAGGGCATCAGCGTATTCAATCCCGGCGACCGGCCCGGCAAGCAGCACGTCTTGACCAACACCATGCTGCAGGATCAACTCAACCGGGTCCTCAAGGACAGCAACCAGATCAAGTATATCTTCTCCCGCTATGCCACCACCAACAACGGCATCTATGCCCTCATGGACATCAAATCCCACAACATTGAACGCCTGATCGAACTGCACAATATCATCAGCGAAGGCGTCCACAAAGTGGACGACATCGAAGAAAACGTCAACTCGCTTTTGATCGCGCTTATGAATCCGGAAGACAAGAAAAATATCCAGGACTTTCAGTCCTTCTCGGACCGCATCGAATACATCAAAATCCCCTATATCCTAGACCTCAACACCGAAATCGCCATCTACCGCAATATTTTCGGTAGCCAGATC
>JAERRP010000895.1 GCA_016735415.1 Desulfobacterales bacterium
GTGATTTGCGAGAACGTTCTGTGCCCCCCCCCCCTCGGGATTTGGGGGGGAGGGATAAATGAAAGGAAAAGGGGGGGTGCGCGGGGCCGGTTTGCTCAACAGAGTAAAAGAGGGGCTTCGGCCCGTCCATCATCTAAAGTTCAACAGCCCCCCCTTGGGGAGTCACCATTAAAACGCCGTTCGACGGGTGGAAACTCGCGCTCAAATCCATACCCGAATTGTACCCCACCATTTTATTGGGTCCGCTGTGAGGGTAAACGAGGCCGTGAAGGACCCAGGTTCTGGCCAATCAGGCACCGATTGGACGGTTCTTCTTGACATTTTCACCATCGCGACTGATCTTTCGGAAAACCTGAAGAAAGAAAGGCTTGCGTCACACATATGGACGCATGGCAGGGTGATCCGCCATGACGACTTCCATTATATTCATCGGCCTAGCGGTGTTGTTCGTGCTGGCAAAAATAATTCTGGAAAAGCGCCTGGCCCATCTGGACGCCGCCGGCGATGAGCGGCGTCTCGGCGATTTATCCTTTTCCCTGGGATGCAGCGTCTACGATCTGTTCGTCCAGGCGGGCACGACCTGGGACTTTTCCAAGGCCAAAATAGAGGCGGATTTCAAGGACTATGTCCTTCATGACCAGATTCCGCCCTATCTGCATGATTACCTGCAAAAAAATGGGTTGTCCGGCAACCAGACCTATCAGGAGCTGCTTTACTCCGGCGGACGGCCACCCTATCTGTAGCATGAGACTGGATCCGCCCGTGTCCGCATCGGACATGGGCCGGCCAAATCCTCTCCCTGCCTCCTGTATTTTCGCCGGCACGGCTGCATGTAATGAGTTGAAATGCGGCTTCGAAAACGATAATAAGAAGTCCGGTACGAAAAGAACAGCTAATCCCAACGTGTTTGCCAGAGAGGCCATCCATGTCCCTTCCCGAGTTGATTGAATCGTGGCTTGCCAGCTTCAATCTGGATGCAGGATCCAGCGGTGTTCTGGCCAGAATCATTCTGGCCGCGGCCGTGCTGCTGGTGAGCTTTATTGCCTTTTATATCAGCCGCCGCATCGTGCGCGGTGCGTTCCACCGTCTGTTCGCCCGTACCCGTTTCGCCTGGGACGACCGCCTGCAGGAAAACAAACTGCTGATGCGCATGACTCTCTTCGTCCCGGCGCTGATCATCCACCTTTTTGTACCCGCGGTGCTCGGCGGCGACGACCGGGCCATCGCCGTGGCAACGGGGGTGCTCAACATTTACTTCATCCTGGTGGGGGTCCTGGTGGTGGATGCCCTGATCAACTGGCTGCACGACATTTACCAGACCTTTCGTGTCTCGCGGGAAATACCGCTCAAGGGCCTGGCCCAGGTGCTCAAGATCATCCTGTACGGCACCGGCCTGGTCATGGTGATCTCCGTTTTCCTCAATCGTTCCCCGGTCTATCTGCTGAGCGGCCTGGGAGCGATGACCGCCGTGCTCATGCTGGTCTTCAAAGACCCGATATTGGGGTTTGCGGCCGGTGTTCAACTGATCTCCAACCGCATGCTCAAAAACGGCGATTGGATCGAGATGCCCAAATACGGTGCCGACGGCGATGTCCTGGACATCACCCTGACCACCGTCAAGGTGCGCAACTGGGACAATACCATCACCACCATTCCCACCTACGCCCTGATCAACGATGCCTTCAAAAACTGGCGCGGGATGCAGGAATCCCAGGGTCGGCGCATCAAGCGGGCCATCTACATCGACATGAACGCCATCCGGTTCTGTACGCCCGCGATGCTGGCGCGCTTCGCCGGGATTGGCACCATCGCCGACTACATGCAGCGCAAGAACCGGGAGATTGAACAGTACAATGCCGACCTGGGCGACCAGGCCCGGGCCGCAGCCAATACCCGGCGTCTGACCAACATCGGCACCTTCCGGGCCTACGCGATTGCTTATCTGCAGAACCACCCCATGATCAACACCGATATGACCCTGATGGTGAGGCAACTGGCATCCACCGAACACGGCCTGCCCCTTGAGGTTTACGCCTTCTGCCGGGACAAAGCCTGGGTTAATTACGAGGCCGTGCAGGCC